>NZ_JBHWEL010000011.1:154120-177203 GCF_042734135.1 Streptomyces sp. NPDC059668
GCCGCGCCCGGCGCGGCGGCCCCCCCCCCCCCCCCCGCGCGCGCCCGCCCCCCCCCCCCCCGCGCCCGCCCCCCCGCCCCCCGCCCCCCCCCCCCCCGCCCGGTGCTCCGGATCGCCTGCCGCGAGGGCTACTTGGCGATCAGGTTGCGCAGCACGTACTGCATGATGCCGCCGTTGCGGTAGTAGTCCGCCTCGCCGGGGGTGTCGATGCGGACGACCGCGTCGAACTCGACACCGCTGTCCGTGGTGACCTTCACCGTGCGCGGGGTGGTGCCGTTGTTGAGCTCCTCGACACCGGTGAAGGAGAAGGTCTCCTCGCCGGTGAGACCGAGGGTCTCCGCGGTGGCACCCTCCGGGAACTGGAGCGGCAGGACGCCCATGCCGATCAGGTTCGAACGGTGGATGCGCTCGTAGGACTCGGCGATGACAGCCTTGACGCCGAGCAGCGCGGTGCCCTTGGCGGCCCAGTCGCGGGACGAGCCGGAGCCGTACTCCTTGCCGGCCAGGATGACCAGCGGGATGCCCTGCTCGATGTAGTTGCGCGAGGCGTCGTAGATGAACGCCACCGGCGCGTCGGCCTGGGTGAAGTCCCGGGTGAAGCCGCCCTCGGTGCCCGGCGCGATCTGGTTGCGCAGGCGGATGTTGGCGAACGTGCCGCGGATCATGACCTCGTGGTTGCCGCGGCGGGAGCCGTAGCTGTTGAAGTCACGGCGCTCGACGCCGTGCTCCGTGAGGTACTGGCCGGCCGGGGTGTCGGCCTTGATGGCACCGGCCGGGGAGATGTGGTCGGTGGTGACCGAGTCGCCCAGCTTGGCCAGCACGCGGGCACCGGCGATGTCGTTGACCGGGGACGGCTCGTGCGCCATGCCCTCGAAGTACGGGGGCTTGCGGACGTAGGTGGACTGCGGGTCCCACTCGAAGGTGTTGCCGGTCGGGATCGGCAGCGCCTGCCACTGCGCGTCGCCCGCGAAGACGTCCTGGTAGGACTTGTTGAACATGTCCTCGCCGATGGCGTTCGCCACGACGTCGTTGACCTCGGCCTCGGAGGGCCAGATGTCGGCCAGGAAGACCGGCTTGCCCTCGGTGTCGGTGCCGAGCGCGTCGCGGGTGATGTCCACCTTCATGGAACCCGCGAGGGCGTAGGCGACGACCAGCGGCGGGGAGGCCAGGTAGTTCATCTTGACGTCGGGGTTGATCCGGCCCTCGAAGTTCCGGTTGCCGGAGAGGACCGACGTGACCGCGAGGTCGTGGTCGTTGACGGCCTTGGAGACCTCCTCCGGCAGCGGGCCGGAGTTGCCGATGCAGGTGGTGCAGCCGTAGCCGACGAGGTTGAAGCCGACCTTGTCGAGGTAGGGGGTGAGCCCGGCCTTGTCGAAGTAGTCGGTGACGACCTTGGAGCCCGGGGCGAGGGTGGTCTTGACCCACGGCTTGCGGGTCAGGCCCTTCTCCACGGCCTTCTTCGCGACGAGCGCGGCGGCGACCATGACGTACGGGTTCGAGGTGTTGGTGCAGGAGGTGATGGCCGCGACCGTCACCGCGCCGTGGTCGATCTCGTAGGTCGAGCCGTCGGGGGCCGTGACCGTGACCGGGTTGGACGGCACGCCGTTGCTGGCGGCCGGCGAGTCGGAGGCCGGGAAGGACTCCTTGCCCGCCTCGTCGTCGTCGGCGACGTAGTTGCGCACGTCGCTCTTGAACTGCTCGGCGGCGTTGGCGAGGACGATGCGGTCCTGCGGGCGCTTCGGGCCGGCGATCGAGGGGACGACCGTGGAGAGGTCGAGCTCCAGCTTCTCGGAGAAGTCGGGCTCGGCGGCCGGGTCGAGCCAGAGGCCCTGCTGCTTGGCGTACGCCTCGACAAGCGCGAGCTGCTGCTCGGAACGGCCGGTCAGCTTCAGGTACTTGATGGTCTCGCCGTCGATCGGGAAGATCGCGGCGGTGGAGCCGAACTCCGGCGACATGTTGCCGATGGTGGCGCGGTTGGCCAGCGAGGTGGCGGCCACACCCTCACCGTAGAACTCGACGAACTTGCCGACGACGCCGTGCTTGCGCAGCATCTCGGTGATCGTGAGCACCAGGTCGGTGGCGGTCGTGCCGGGGGTGAGCTCACCGGTGAGCTTGAAGCCGACGACGCGCGGGATCAGCATGGAGACCGGCTGGCCGAGCATCGCGGCCTCGGCCTCGATGCCGCCGACGCCCCAGCCGAGGACGCCCAGGCCGTTGACCATCGTGGTGTGGGAGTCCGTACCGACGAGGGTGTCGGGGTAGGCCTGCCCGTTACGGACCATGACCGTGCGCGCCAGGTGCTCGATGTTCACCTGGTGGACGATGCCGGTGCCCGGCGGGACCACCTTGAACTCGTCGAACGCGGTCTGGCCCCAGCGCAGGAACTGGTAGCGCTCCTTGTTGCGGCCGTACTCCAGCTCGACGTTCTGCGAGAAGGCTTCGTGGGTGCCGAACTTGTCGGCGATGACGGAGTGGTCGATGACCAGCTCGGCCGGGGCCAGCGGGTTGATCTTCGCCGGGTCGCCGCCGAGCTCCTTGACGGCCTCGCGCATGGTGGCGAGGTCGACGACGCAGGGCACGCCGGTGAAGTCCTGCATGATCACGCGGGCGGGCGTGAACTGGATCTCCTGGCTGGGCTGGGCCTGGGAGTCCCAGTTGCCGATGGACCGGATGTGGTCGGCGGTGATGTTCGCGCCGTCCTCGGTCCGGAGCAGGTTCTCCAGCAGCACCTTCAGGCTGTACGGAAGGCGAGCCGAGCCTTCCACCTTGTCCAGCCGGAAGATCTCGTACGACTCGTCGCCCACCTGCAGCGTGCTGCGGGCGTCGAAGCTGTTCGCCGACACGACAGTCTCCTTCATTGATGTGCGCGTTCCCACCGCATCCTGCCGCCACGATCTCTTGGCCGATCCGCTAAGGTAAGGCTAAGTTAGGCATGCCTTACCGATGGCGGCTGCGGTGCGCCTCGGCAGATATCTCGATGTCGAGATAACTCTAGTACATGGGGGCGGGCTGGTCATGCCCGGCCTGCCTGTGACGTCTCCGCGCGCCCGGCCGGGTCTCGCTCGCGCCGTCCACGGCCGGGGCGGATCGCACCTGTCCGACCGGCGCCGCCGGCGTCCGTCGCACGGTCGCGGCAGTCCGCCCCGGGAACGCCCGGCACCACGAGCGTGTCGCCGACCACCCGGACTCGGCGGGCGCGGGAGCCTTGGTTACCGGGGTCTCCACGCCCGGGGTGCCTGTCACCCGGGCCTCTGTCGCCCGGGGTCCCTGTCGCCAGGGGCCTCTGCTGCCCGGGGTCCCTGCCACCCGGGGTCCCTGTCGCCAGGGGCCTCGGTTGCCCGAGGTCTCGGTGCCCGAGGTCACCGTCACCCAGACGATCGGTCACCTCGGGTCACCGTCACCCGGTCGATCGGTCACCTCGGGTCACCGTCATCACAGGGCTCGGTCCCCAGGGGTCACCGTCACCAGGGAAGGGGGCCCTCGATGTCGAAGTAGCCTCCGGTCGGGCCGTCCGGGCCCAGCTGGGCCGTGCGGACGATGATCTCGGCACCCTCCTCGACGGTCTGGGTGCCCGTGTGCCCGTTCAGGTCCGTCGCGGTGTAGCCGGGCTCCACGGCGTTGATCCGGATCTCCGGGAAGGCCTTGGCGAACTGCACGGTGATCATGTTGACCGTGGTCTTCGACGCCGGATAGGCGACCCCGGGGTAGGCGTGCGTGGGCGTGTCGGGGGCACTGACCCGGGTCAGCGACGCCAGTCCGCTGCTGACGTTCACGATGACCGGGGCCGCCGAGCGCCGCAGCAGGGGCAGGAACGCGTGGGTGACGCGTACGACCCCAAAGACGTTCGTCTCGAAGATCGACCGCATCATGTCCGCGGTCAGGTCCGCGGCGCCGACGACACCCCCGTCCGCGGTCCGCCCCTCGATGCCGGCGTTGTTGATCAGTACGTCGAGGCCGCCGTCCGCCTCGATGGTCTTCGCCGCGGCGGCGACGGACGCGTCGTCGGTGACGTCGAGCACGACCGCGCGTGCCCCCAGTTCCCCGGCGGCCCGGCGCCCGCGCTCCGGGTCCCGGCTGCCGACGTAGACGGTGTGGCCCGCGGCGACGAGTCGGCGGGCGGTCTCGAAGCCGAGACCCTTGTTCGCTCCGGTGATGAGTGTGGTCGTCATGGCTCCAGGTTGCGGCCGGGCGGCGGGGCCGGCCAGGAGTCCCGTCTTCCTGGGACTCCCAGTACCAGGCAGGTCCGCGCCGCGCGGTGCACAGTGGAGCCATGGCGAGCACGGAGTTCGGGCGGACGGTACGACGCTGGCGTGACCGGGTCTCCCCGGAGGCCGCCGGGCTCCCTGCCGGCGGGCAGCGGCGGGCGGCCGGGCTGCGGCGCGAGGAACTCGCCCTGCTGGCCGGGATCTCGGTCGACTACGTCACCCGTCTCGAACAGGGCCGGGCGGCCCATCCGTCGGAGCAGGTCGTCGAGGCGCTCGGCCGGGCGCTGCGGCTGTCCGCCGTCGAGCGCGAGCACCTCTTCCATGCCGCCGGGCTGGTCCCGCCGGGACGGGGCACGGTACCCGGCTATCTCACGCCGAGCGTGCAGCGGCTGCTCGACCGGCTGACGGGGACCCCCGTGGCGGCCTACGACGCGGCATGGACGCTGCTGGTGGCCAACCCGCTGTACGCGGCCCTGCTGGGCGACCCGTCGGGGTGGCGCGACCAGGAGCGCAACGGGGTGTGGCGCGCCTTCCTCGGTCCGGCCGGCCGGGTACGCCACACCCCGCAGTCACGGCGGGCGCTGGAGACCGCGCTCGTGAGCGACCTGCGGGCGACATCGAGCCGGTATCCGGCCGACCGGCAGGTGCAACGGCTGGTCACGGAACTGCGCGCGGGCAGCGACCGGTTCGCCGAGCTGTGGGACTCCGGAGCCGTCGGCCGCCAGGAGGCCTCGCGCAAGACCGTCGACCACCCCCAGCTGGGCCCTCTCACCCTGGACTGCGACATCCTCAGCGTCGCCGGGAGCGACCTGCGCATCATGGTCTACACGGCCGAGCCCGGCACGCAGGACGCCGAACGGGTCGCGCTGCTCGGTGTGCTCGGCACCCAGACACTGGCCTGAACAGGGCCGATGCCCAAGGCAGTTCGCGTACGGAGACATTTCACGGGTGTCGGAGATCCGTAGGCGGCCCCGGGCCGATTTCGGGGTACCCGGTGTCCGAGCCGGGACGCACCCGGTGTCGCGAACCACCTCTAGGGGGCCCTCGATGGCAATCACCTTCCGCAAGAGCTTCCGCATCCTTCCCGGCGTGCGGCTGAACATCAACCGGCACTCGTGGTCGATCACCACCGGCGGGCGGCACGGACCGCGGCAGACCCACAGCAGCACCGGACGCAAGACCACGTCGATGGACCTGCCGGGCCCCTTCGGCTGGCGCCGCACGACGCGGCGACGGGACCACTGACGCCACCCGGCCCGCTGCCGCCCATGTGAAGGGGCGAGCACGCCGGTTGGCCGCCCGTGACGGCGGTGACGCGCACGGACGACGCGCACGGTGGGGGACGGGCGAGCCCGGTCCCCCACCGCGGCCACCACCGGCGGGACGGAGGCGTCGGCCGAGAGGAATGAAAGGCGCGAAAGGCAGAAAG
Source organism: Streptomyces sp. NPDC059668 (assembly GCF_042734135.1). Taxonomy (NCBI): domain Bacteria; kingdom Bacillati; phylum Actinomycetota; class Actinomycetes; order Kitasatosporales; family Streptomycetaceae; genus Streptomyces; species Streptomyces sp. NPDC059668. The sequence continues at coordinate 159,755 of NZ_JBHWEL010000011.1, forward strand.
GACAGGAAAGGTAGGAAGTGACGCACGCCCTCCCTTTCCTCCCGACCTGGCCCGAACTCCCTTGCGAGTCCGCCCCACTGACCACCGTCACCCGGATGGGTGTACCCCATTTCTCTTTATCTCACATGAGATATACGGTCACGCCATGGCAGACGACTACCTCGTACGCATCGGCAAGCTCATCCGTGACGCCCGTCAGCACCGGGGCTGGACCCAGTCGCAGCTCGCGGAGGCTCTCGGCACCAGCCAGAGCGCCGTCAACCGCATCGAGCGCGGCAATCAGAACATCAGCCTTGAGATGATCGCCCGTATAGGCGAAGCCCTGGACAGCGAGATCGTGTCCCTGGGCTACGCGGGTCCGATGCATCTGCGCGTGGTCGGCGGACGGCGGCTGTCCGGATCGATCGACGTGAAGACCAGCAAGAACGCCTGCGTCGCCCTGCTGTGCGCGACGCTCCTCAACAAGGGCCGCACGGTGCTGCGCCGGGTGGCCCGGATCGAAGAGGTCTACCGCCTGCTGGAGGTCCTCGGTTCGATCGGCGTCCGCACCCGGTGGATCAACGACGGTGTCGACCTGGAGATCGTGCCCCCGGCCCAGCTGGACATGGAGGCCATCGACGCCGAGGCGGCCCGCCGTACGCGGTCCATCATCATGTTCCTCGGCCCGCTGCTGCACCGCATGGACCAGTTCAAGCTGCCGTACGCGGGCGGTTGCGACCTGGGCACCAGGACCATCGAGCCGCACATGATCGCGCTGCGCCGCTTCGGGCTCGACATCGCCGCCACCGAGGGGCTCTACCACGCCCGGGTGGACCGCTCGGTCTCCCCCGCCCGTCCGATCGTGCTGACCGAGCGCGGCGACACGGTGACCGAGAACGCGCTGCTCGCCGCGGCCCGCCACGACGGCGTGACCGTCATCCGCAACGCCTCCTCCAACTACATGGTCCAGGACCTGTGCTTCTTCCTGGAGGCCCTGGGTGTACGGGTGGAAGGCATCGGCACCACGACGCTCACCGTGCACGGTGTGCCCACCATCGACGTGGACGTGGACTACTCGCCCTCGGAGGACCCGGTCGAGGCGATGAGCCTGCTCGCCGCCGCGGTCGTCACCGAGTCGGAGCTGACGGTGCGCCGGGTGCCGATCGAGTTCCTGGAGATCGAGCTCGCCGTCCTGGAGGAGATGGGCCTCGACCACGACCGTACGGCGGAGTACTTCGCCGACAACGGCCGTACGCGGCTGGTGGACCTGACGGTCCGGCCCTCCAAGCTGGAGGCGCCGATCGACAAGATCCACCCGATGCCGTTCCCGGGTCTGAACATCGACAACGTCCCGTTCTTCGCCGCCATCGCGGCCTCCGCCCAGGGCAAGACGCTGATCCACGACTGGGTGTACGACAACCGGGCGATCTATCTCACGGACCTCAACCGCCTCGGCGGCCGGCTCCAACTCCTCGACCCGCACCGGGTGCTGGTGGAGGGCCCGACCCGCTGGCGCGCCGCCGAGATGATGTGCCCGCCCGCGCTGCGGCCCGCCGTGGTCGTCCTGCTCGCGATGATGGCGGCCGACGGGACGTCCGTGCTGCGCAACGTGTACGTCATCAACCGCGGTTACGAGGACCTGGCCGAACGGCTCAACTCGCTCGGGGCGCAGATCGAGATCTTCCGGGACATCTGATAAGCGAGCGCCGCGGGGGCCCCCCCCCCCCCCCCCCGGCGGGGGGGGGGGGGGGTGGGGGGCCCCCCGCGTCTCCGCGACGTCTCAGCTCTCCGTGAGGGTGATGTCCTGCTGCCGCACCGCGTGGAACTTCGGCAGCGGCAGGCCGCCCGGGCCGGGGCTCAGTTCCATCAGCGTGGCCTCGACATGGGCGGCCCCCGGCCGGAGGGTGCCGGGCTCGCGCTTCTCGGAGTTGGTCCAGCGGTGCGCCACCCCGTCGCAGACGGCCGCGGTGCCGCCGATGCCCTGCCGCACCCGGGAGTCGTCCTGCCACACCGACGAGGAGACGAGCACCGGGCCGGTGCCCGTCAGACACCGGTAGGTGCCGGAGAGCGTGATGGTGCCGTCCGCGGCGAGGTGACCGGTGGTGTCGACGGTGAGTGCGTCGTACGGGTCCGACAGGCCGGCCGCGGACGCGGCGACGGCGGACGGGGCGAGCAGCAGGAGCGCGGCGCCGGTGGCCGCGCCGATGACCTGGCGCAAGGACATGGAAGTACCTCCTGAAACGTGGAAGGCTCCACAGGTACCGGCCCCGCGTGCCCAGGGCGGTGATCATCACCCCTTTGGTGGCGAGTCCGCCCCACGCGTCATGGGAACGTTCGAGAGTTGTCCGTGTGTTGTCACGCTTCTCGACCGGCGGTTCCGATGAGTTCGCCGCGGGAGCATGGTCTTGACTATGCGAGGCGGCGACAGCGCCGCAGGCACTCATCGCATCCGACGTGGAGGTGCGCCATGTGTTCCCACCAGGCTCTGTGCCCGTCCGTGGACTCCAGCCTTCCGCACGTGGTGTCGGCCCACCACGAGCAGGGGTGGAGCCTGCTGTGCAACGGCGCGATCGTCTTCGACGACAGCGGCGAACTGCTTCCCGACGGCAGTGTGGTCGCTCCGCACCGGGTGTTCGCCGAGCAGCTCACCGTCGCCGCCTGACCGCCACCCGTACCGCGCCGGCGCCGCGCTACGCCAGTACCGCGAAGCCGTCGAGTTCGACCAGGGCGCGTTCGTCCCACAGGCGTACGACGCCGACGACGGCCATCGCGGGATAGTCGCGCCCCGCCAACCTCCGCCAGACACGCCCGAGTTCGGCGGCGTGAACGCGGTAGTCCGCGACGTCGGTGGCGTAGACGGTGACCCGCGCGAGGTCGGCCGGGGTTCCCCCCGCCGCCCGCAGCGCGGTGAGCAGGTTCGTCAGCGCCCGCTCGAACTGCTCCGGCAGGGTCTCGCCGACCACCTTCCCGTCCGTGTCGAGCGCCGTCTGGCCCGCCAGGAAGACGACACGGGTGCCAGTGGCGACGACGGCGTGCGAGAAGCCGGTGGCCGGGGACAGCTCGGCCGGATTGAGACGCTCGGTGCTCACGGTGCCTCCCGTCGGGCGTACAACTCCTTGGCGATGACGGCCCGTTGGACCTCGCTCGCCCCCTCGTAGATTCGGGGGGCGCGGACCTCCCGGTAGAGGTGTTCGAGGAGATGGCCGCGGCGCAGGGCGCGGGCGCCGTGCAGCTGGACCGCCGCGTCGACCACGTACTGGGCCGTCTCGGTCGCCAGCAGCTTCGCCATCGCCGCGCGCCGGGGCACGTCCGGTGCCCCCTCGTCGTACGCCGCCGCGGCCGCGTACACCATCAGGCGGGCCGCCTCCGTGCGCAGCGCCATCTCGGCGACCTGGTGGGCCACCGTCTGCAGGTCCTTCAGCTTCCCCCCGAACGCCTCGCGCCGGGCGGTGTGCGCGAGGGTCGCCTCCAGGGCCGCTCCCGCCATGCCGACCGCGAAGGCGCCCACGCTCGGGCGGAAGAGGTTGAGGGTGCCCATCGCGACCCGGAAGCCGCGGTCGGGTTCACCGAGGACGTCGTCCGCCGTGACCGGTACGGCGTCGAAGGCGAGGGCGCCGATCGGGTGCGGCGAGAGCATGTCGAGCGGGGCCCCGGTGAGGCCGGGCCGGTCGGCGGGGACCAGGAACGCGGTGACCCCGTGGGCACCGGCGCCCGCGGTGGTCCGCGCGAAGACCGTGTAGAGATCGGCCTCGGGTGCGTTCGAGATCCAGCACTTCTCCCCGGTGAGCCGCCAGCGCCCGGCGCCGTCGGCCTCGGCGACGGTCCCGGTGCCGCCCTCGTCGCTGCCCTCGGCCCGGTCCGCGCGCAGCGTCAGCGCGGCCGCGTCGGAGCCCGCGGCCGGCTCGCTGAGGGCGAAGGCGGCCACCGCGGTGCCGTCCGAGACGCGCGGGATCCAGTACGCGCGCTGGGCCGGGGTGCCGTACGCGTGCACCGGATACGCGCCGAGACCCTGGAGGGCGAGCGCGGTCTCGGCCTCCGTACAGACGTGGGCCAGGGACTCCCGCATCAGGCACAGGTCGAGGGCGCCGGAGGTGAACAGCCGGGCGAGCAGCCCGAGTCGGCCCAGCTCGGCGACGAGGGGGCGGTTGACGTGCCCCGGCTCGCCCTTCTCGGCGAGTGGGCGCAGCCGCTCCGCGGCGAGCGCACGCAGCTCGGCGCACCAGGCGGTCTGCTCCGTGTCGAGCGAGAAAGCGGTCACGGTCGGTCCCCTCTCCCCTGCGGGACCCCAGGCTATCGCGAGACATTGACTGTCGTCACCAACACGATACGCTCCTTGTGCGCAACCGAGAGCCGAGCCACAGCCCACGCACCACGTGAACACGACCACGTGAACACGCACGACGTGAACACGCACCATGCGCCGCACCACGTGCCACCAACCACGCGCCACAGGACGCGGGTTGGGAGCCGCGAGCCCACCACGACAAGGGGGCGAACCTCCATGGACCCCGGCGACACCCTGGAGCCGACGATCTCGGCCCATCTCGACACCTTCGCCCGCGACCACCTCCCGCCCCCGGAACAGTGGCCCCGACTCCCCGTCGAACTGCCCGAGTTGCACTATCCGGACCGGCTCAACTGCGCCGCCGAGCTGCTCGCCGGCGGGCGTCCGCAGCGCCCCGCCTTCCGCACGCCGTCCGGTGATTTGTGGACGTACGGACAGCTCCTCGCGCGCGTCGACCGCATCGCCCATGTGCTGACCTCCGAGCTGGGCGTGGTGCCCGGAAACCGGGTCATGCTCCGCGGGCCCACCACGCCCTGGCTGGCCGCGTGCTGGCTGGCGGTCCTGAAGGCGGGCGCGATCGCCGTCACCGTGCTCGCCCAGCAGCGCCCGCACGAGCTGACCACCATGGGCACGATCGCCCGGGTGACCCACGCCCTGTGCGACATCCGGTCGGTCGACGACCTGGCCGCGGCGGACCTCCCGGGGCTGCGGATCACGACGTACGGCGGTGACGCCCCCGACGACCTGTTGCTGCGGATCACGGGCGCGCCCGACGAGCCCTTCACGGCCGTGGACACCGCCGCCGACGACGTCGCGCTGATCGCGTTCACCTCGGGCACGACCGGCCGCCCCAAGGGCTGTGTGCACTTCCACCGCGACGTGCTGGCGACCGCGGACACCTTCTCCCGCCATGTGCTCAGGCCCCGCGAGGACGACGTCTTCACCGGCAGCCCCCCGCTGGGCTTCACCTTCGGGCTCGGCGGACTCGTCGTCTTCCCGATGCGCGCGGGCGCCTGCTCCCTGCTGCTCGAACAGGCGGGCCCCAGGCAGCTGTTGCCCGCGATCGCGGAGCACCGGGTCTCCGTGCTGTTCACCGCGCCGACCGCGTACCGGGCGATGCTGACCGAACTGGACGGGTACGACACGACGTCGCTGCGGCGCTGTGTGTCGGCGGGTGAGAACCTGCCCGCCGCGACCTGGGAGGCCTGGCTCGCCCGTACCGGGCTGCGCGTCATCAACGGCATCGGCGCCACCGAGCTGCTGCACATCTTCATCTCGGCGGCCGACGAACGGATCAGACCCGGCACGACGGGCCTGCCCGTCCCCGGATGGCAGGCACGCGTGGTCGACGCGAGCGGGAAACCGGTACCGGACGGCGAACCCGGCCTCCTCGCCGTACGCGGCCCGGTGGGCTGCCGCTATCTCGCCGACCCACGGCAGCGGGAGTACGTGCGCGACGGCTGGAACATCACCGGTGACACCTATGTCCGCGACGCCGACGGCTACTTCCGCTATGTCGCCCGCGCCGACGACATGATCGTCTCGGCCGGGTACAACATCGCGGGACCGGAGGTCGAGGACGCCCTGCTGCGCCATCCGGACGTCGTCGAGACGGCGGTCGTGGGCCGCCCCGACGAGGCACGCGGCCAGGTCGTGGTGGCGTACGCGGTGCTGCGGCCGGGCGCGCCACGGGACCCGGAGGTGCTGCGCGCCTTCCTCAAGTCCGAGCTCGCGCCGTACAAGTGCCCCCGGGAGTTCGTCTTCCTGGACGTGCTGCCGCGCACGGCGACGGGGAAGTTGCAGCGGTTCCGGCTGCGCACGACCGTCCCCGCCCAGGCCGCCCCCGGGAGTGGGCCGTCCGCCGGGGGTGAGCCGGCCCCCGGGGACGGGTTGCCCACCGGCGGCGGTTCCACGTGATCTTCGAGCACTAGAGTGATCGATGTGTCAGAGCAGCGCGCCCCCCGGTCCCTCATCGTCACGTTCTACGGCGCGTACGGCCGTTTCATGCCCGGCCCCGTGCCGGTGGCCGAGCTGATCCGGCTGCTCGCCGCGGTCGGCGTCGACGCGCCCTCCGTGCGCTCGTCGGTCTCCCGGCTCAAGCGCCGCGGGCTGCTCGAACCGGCGCGCACCGCGGCGGGCGCGGCGGGGTACGGGCTGTCGCCGGACGCGCGCCAGCTGCTCGACGACGGCGACCGGCGGGTGTACGCGACGGCGCCTCCCGAGGACGACGGCTGGGTGCTCGCCGTCTTCTCCGTGCCGGAGTCGGAGCGCCAGAAACGGCACGTGCTGCGCTCACGGCTGGCCGGTCTCGGTTTCGGGACGGCCGCGCCCGGCGTGTGGCTCGCTCCGGCCCGGCTGTACGAGGAGACGCGGCACACCCTCGCGCGGCTGCGGCTCGATCCGTACGTGGAGCTGTTCCGCGGGGAGCACCTGGGCTTCGCGGCGACGGCGGACGCGGTCGCGCGCTGGTGGGACCTGAGTGCGATCGCCAAGGAGTACGAGGAGTTCCTCGACCGGCACGCGCCCGTGCTGCGCGCCTGGGAGCGGCGCGCGGACACCCCTCCCGAGGAGGCGTACCGCGACTACCTGCTCGCCCTGGACACCTGGCGCCACCTCCCGTACACCGATCCGGGACTTCCCGTCGCGCTGCTGCCACGGGGCTGGCCGGGCGCCCGTTCGGCCACCGTCTTCCGGGCCCTGCACGAGCGGTTGCGTGACGCGGGGGCGGGCTTCACCGAGCTGCCCGCGTAGCTCACGCGAGCCCGCACGGCACCCGCGGCTGCCCTCAAGTCCCCAGTGAGAGGCGGGGCCTGGGGGCGTCGGTGCGTCCGGTCTGCGGGGGCCTGCTGCCCGCGCGATAGGGCTTCGGCCAGGTCACTCCCGGGCCCTCGTACCCCTGCTCGGCCGCCGCGTGCAGGGTCCAGTGCGGATCGTAGAGGTGCGGCCGGGCGAGCGCGCACAGATCCGTACGCCCGGCCAGGATCAGCGAGTTGACGTCGTCCCACGAGGAGATCGCGCCGACGGCGATCACCGGCAGGCCGGTCTCGTGGCGGATCCGGTCGGCGTACGGCGTCTGGTACGAACGCCCGTACTCGGGGCGCTCGTCCGCCACCACCTGGCCGGTCGACACGTCCACCGCGTCCGCGCCGTGCGCGGCGAAGGCCCGTGCGACGGCGACCGCGTCGTCCCCGGTGGTGCCGCCCTCGGCCCAGTCGGTGGCGGAGATGCGGACGGTCATGGGACGTTCCTCCGGCCACACCGCCCGTACGGCGTCGAAGACCTCCAGCGGGAAGCGGAGCCGGCGTTCCAGCGAGCCGCCGTAGGCGTCGGTGCGCCGGTTGGTCAGTGGCGAGAGGAACCCGGAGAGCAGGTAGCCGTGGGCGCAGTGCAGTTCGAGGAGGTCGAAGCCGCAGCGCGCGGCACGCCAGGCGGCGGCCGCGAACTGCTCGCGGATGTCCGTCAGTTGCGCGCGGGACAGCTCGCGGGGTGCCTGACTGTCCGGCCGGTACGGGATCGGGGAGGCGGCCACGAGTGGCCAGTTGCCCTCCTCCAGCGGCTCGTCGATGCCCTCCCACATCAGCTTCGTGGAGCCCTTGCGGCCGGAGTGGCCGAGCTGCACGCCGATGGCGGTGCCGGGCGCCTGGGCGCGCACGAAGCCGACGATCCGGCGCCAGGAATCGCCCTGGCGGTGCGTGTAGAGCCCCGCGCAGCCGGGTGTGATGCGGCCCTCGGCGCTCACGCACACCATCTCGGTCATCACCAGGCCGGCGCCGCCGAGCGCGCGTGCTCCCAGGTGGACGAGGTGGAAGTCGCCGGGGACGCCGTCCACGGCCGAGTACATGTCCATCGGGGAGACCACGACCCGGTTGCGCAGGGTCAGGCCGCGCAGCCGCAGCGGTGTGAACATCGGGGGCGTGCCGGGCGGGCAGCCGAACTCGCGCTCGACCGCGGCCGTGAAGTGCGCGTCGCGCAGCCGCAGGTTCTCGTGGGTGACCCGGCGGCTGCGGGTGAGGAGGTTGAAGGCGAACTGGCGTGGGCGCTGGCCGACGTACAGGCCCACGTTCTCGAACCACTCCAGGCTCGCGCGGGCCGCGCGCTGGGTGGACGCGACCACCGGGCGCCGCTCCTCCTCGTACGCGGCGAGTGCCTCGTCGAGCGTGGGCCGCTCCCGTAGGCAGGCGGCGAGCGCGAGCGCGTCCTCGACGGCGAGCTTGGTGCCCGAGCCGATGGAGAAGTGCGCGGTGTGCGCGGCGTCGCCCAGGAGCACCAGATTGCCGTGCGACCAGCGGTCGTTGACCACCGTGCGGAAGGTGGTCCACGCCGACTTGTTGGACCGCAGCCGCCGTCCGCCCAGGGCGTCGGCGAAGATCTTGGCGCACCGCTCGACGGACTCCTGCGTGTCCAGTTCGGCGAACCCGGCGGCCCGCCACACCTCCTCGCGCATCTCGACGATGACGGTGGAGGCGTCGGCCGCGTACGGGTAGGCGTGCAGTTGCATCACCCCGTGCTCGGTGTCCGCGATCTCGAAGCGGAAGGCGTCGAGGGCGAAGTCGGCGGCCAGCCAGATGTAGCGGCACCGGTGTTCCTCCACGGAGGGTCGGAACACGTCCGCGTACGCCTCCCGTGTCGGGCTGCGCACCCCGTCGGCGGCGACGACCAGGTCGTACGCCCCGGTCAGCTCGGCCGGCGCCGGTGCCTCGGCCCGGAAACGCAGCTCGACGCCGAGCGAGCGGCACCGTTCGTGCAGGATCTCCAGCAGCCGGCGCCGGCCGAGCGCCGCGAACCCGTGGCCGCCCGAGGTGTGGTGGACGCCTCGGTGCACGATGTCGATGTCGTCCCAGCGCACGAACTCGTCCTGGAGCGCCGCGTACACCACCGGGTCGGCGTGCTCGATGCCACCGAGCGTCTCGTCGGACAGGACGACGCCGAAGCCGAAGGTGTCGTCGGGGGCGTTGCGCTCCCACACGGTGATCTCACGGCCGGGGTCGAGCCGCTTGAGGAGGGCGGCGGCGTACAGCCCGCCGGGTCCGCCGCCGACGACGGCGACGCGCAGCGGCGCGGCGGGCCGCCCGGCGGCGGCCGGCGAGCGCGGCGCGGGGCTCGCGGCCGGCGGCACTGGGAGTGCCGGTTCCGGGTCGCCCGGATCGCGGGGGGTGGCCACGGCTATCGCCCCCGCCACTTCGGGGAGCGCTTCTCGGTGAAGGCGGCGTGGAACTCGGCGTAGTCCTCGCCGTTCATCAGCAGGGCCTGTGTCGAGGCGTCCATCTCGACGGAGGCGGCGAGCGGCATGTCCAGTTCGGCGGTGAGCAGCGCCTTCGTCTGGGCGTACGCGAGGGCGGGCCCGGCCGCCAGGCGGTGGGCCAGTGCCTGCGCGGCCTCGTCGGCGTGCCCCTCCTCGGTCAGCTCGCTGATGAGGCCGATCCGCTCGGCCTCGGGCGCGCGCACGGGGTCGCCGAGCATCAGCAGCCGGGTCGCGTGGCCGAGCCCGACGACGCGCGGCAGCAGATAGGCGGCGCCCATGTCGCCGCCGGACAGTCCGACGCGGGTGAAGAGGAAGGCGAAGCGGGCGCTGGGGTCGGCCACCCGGAAGTCGGCCGCCAGCGCGAGCACGGCTCCGGCGCCCGCGGCCACACCGTGCACCGCCGCGATCACCGGGAAGGGGCACTCCCGTACGGCGCGCACGACCTGTCCGGTCATCCGGTTGAAGTCGAGGAGCTGGGCGGTGTCCATGGAGAGCGTGGCGCCGATGATCTCGTCGACGTCGCCCCCCGAGCAGAAGCCGCGGCCCTCGCCGGCCAGCACCAGGGCACGCACCGACCGCTCCCGGGAGAGCTCGGCGAGCAGGTCGCGCAGGTCGGCGTAGGCGCCGAAGGTGAGGGCGTTGAGTTTCTCGGGCCGGGCCAGAGTCACGGTGGCGACCCCGTCGGCGAGCTCGTACCTCAGGTGCCGCCACACGGCGGTGCGGGCGGCTGAGCCGGTGAAGGGACTCATGACGGACGGCCTCCTCGGGCGGGGCGGCGGTCTGCGCGGCGGGACCGCCCACGCTCTCCCCGAAGTTATCACCAGTCTGTGACTGTCGTCACGAGTGCGCGATAACCCTGGCGTGAAGCGACCGCCGCCCGGCACCCCCGCCCCTCACCCGTGACCGGGTAACAGAACCTCGATAGCCCGGTAACGACAGGAGCGCCCGACGGGAGGCGGGCCGTCGACCTGGGTAGCCACCCTCACGCCGGCCGAAAGTCCCGGGAGGAACCTGCCGAACGTCCCGCGAAGTGCCCGCCGGGCGCCTCTGCCCGGCCGCGCCGTACCATTCGTAAAGTTGAAAGCAGGACAGCCTGCTCCATGAACGGACCCCCCTTGCACGACACCCCCGCCCCCGCCTCCTGGCGCATCGCGCTGCCGCACACCGCCGCGGCCGTGCCGGTGGCCCGCGCCCTGGTCCGCACCGCGATGGCCGAGCTGGAGCACTCGGCCGACAGCGACACCGCGGAGCTGCTCACCGCGGAGCTGGTGGCCAACGCCGTGGAGCACACCGCCGGGGACGGTCCCATAGAGCTGGTCGTGGAGCTGATGGCGACCGGTTGTCAGGTCGAGGTGCACGACCCGGACCCGGCGCCGCCGGGCGATCTCACCGTTCCCGGACCGGTCGAGGCACCCGACCCCTGGCAGGAGCACGGGCGCGGCCTCCTGCTCATCCGCACCCTCAGCTCCTCCTGCGGTCACCGCCCGACCGACTCCGGCAAGGCCGTCTGGTTCAGGCTTCCCGTGGTGCCGGCTCAGCGGCGGCCCGCGTGACCCCGGCCGGCCGGGCGAGCAGCGAGCGACGGCGCCCGTAGAGGACGTACACCAGGAATCCGGCCAGCAGGAACCCGGCGAACTGGATCCAGGTCGTCCAGCCCGTCTCGTACATCAGATACAGACAGAAGCCGACGCCGAGCAGCGGTACGACGGGGTACAGCGGCACCCGGAACGTACGCGCGAGACCCGGCTCCCTCCTCCGCAGCGCGATCACCGCGACGTTCACGGCGGCCATGGTGGCGAGGGTGCCGATGGTCGTCAGGTTGACGACGGCGTCGAGGGGGGCGAAGGCGGCCGGGACGGCGAAGACGAGCGCGACGATCAGGGTTCCCGCGACCGGCGTCGACGTCCTCGGCGAGATCCTCTCGAAGACACGCGGGACGAGCCCGTCGCGGGACATCGACATGAGGACGCGGGTCTGTCCGTACATCACCGCGAGCACCACCGAGGCGATGGCGACGACCGCGCCGAAGGCGACGACCGCGCCGCCGACCGTGGAGCCGGTGACCACGTCGACGACGTACGAGAGCGCGGCGGGCCTGCCGCCGACCGCGTCGCCGCCGACCGCGCCGATCGCCGCGACGGCGACGGCGCAGTAGAGCAGGGTGACCAGGCCGATGCAGACCAGGATGGCGACGGGGATGTCACGGCGGGGGTTCTTGGCCTCCTCGCCGGCGGTGGTGATCGCGTCGAACCCGATGTACGAGAAGAAGGCGGCCGTGGTGCCCGCGCCGATGCCGCCGAGACCGGCCGGTGAGAACGGGGTGAGGTTGCCGTCCTCGAAGGCGCTGAACCCGATCGCGCAGAAGGCGACGAGCACGACCAGCTTGAGCAGGGCCATGGCCGCGGTCGCGCGGGCGCTCTCGCGCACCCCGCGGACCAGGAGCACCGCGGCCAGCCCGATCACGACGACGGCGGGCAGGTTGACGACTCCGCCGTCGGAGGGTCCGGCGGAGAGCACCGCCGGGAGCTGGGTGCCCGTGAGGCTGTGCAGCAGTTCGTTCACGTACTGGCTCCAGCCGACCGCGACGGCCGACACGGAGACGCCGTACTCCAGGAGCAGGCACCAGCCGACGAGGAAGGCCGTGCCCTCGCCGAGTCCCGCGTAGGCGAAGGAGTACGAGGATCCGGAGACCGGGATCGCGCCGCCGAGCTCGGCGAAGGCGAACGCGGTGAAGACGCAGGTGATCGCCGCAAGGACGAACGAGACGACCACGGCGGGTCCGGCCTGCGCGACCGAGTCGGACAGGCCGACGAAGATCCCGGTGCCGACGATCGCGCCGACCCCGAAGCAGATGAGCTGGAAGAGGCCCATGGTGCGCTTGAGGCCGTGGCCCTCGCGGTCGGCGCCGGATTCGGCGACGAGGAGCGCCGGGGACTTGATACGGAGGGCGCGCGGCGCGCGGGGTGTGCCCGGGGCCCGGGTCGCGCGCGGGGCGCGGGGTTCGGCGGGAGCCTCGGTGGTGGTGCGGGGCGCTGGGGACGCGTGGGGGGATGCGGGCGTGCGGGTGGTGCGTGGAGCGGGCATGCGGGTGGTGCTCATTTCCGGTGGTGCGGGGTGCGACGGTGGGGTGTCCCCCCGCTCGGACGGAGCCGAGGGCTGGGTGGGAGTCGCGTGGCGGCCGCGGAAGGGGTGGCTCCGGACCGCCGGTCAGGATATGGCCTGCGGCGACGCCGCTCAGGCCAGGGTCGCGACCAGGATCGCCTTGATGGTGTGCAGCCGGTTCTCGGCCTCGTCGAAGACGACCGAGTGCGGCGACTCGAACACCTCGTCGGTCACTTCGAGCGAGTCGAGGCCGTGGGTGGCGTGGATCTCGCGGGCGACCTTGGTGCCGAGGTCGTGGAAGGCCGGCAGGCAGTGCAGGAACCGCACGTCCGGGTTGCCGGTGGCGCGCAGCACGTCCATGGTCACGGCGTACGGGGACAGGTCGGCGATGCGCTCGTCCCACACCTCCTTGGGCTCGCCCATGGACACCCAGACGTCGGTGGCGACGAAGTCGGCTCCCCGGACGCCCTCGCCCAGGTCCTCGGTGAGGGTGACGCGGCCGCCGCCGGCCGCGGCGAGTTCACGGGCCCGCGCGATGACCGGGTCGGCCGGCCAGTAGGCCCGCGGGGCGACGATGCGGACGTCCATGCCGAGGAGCGCGCCGGTGACCAGGTAGGAGTTGCCCATGTTCATACGGGCGTCACCGAGGTAGGCGAAGGCGATCCCGTCGAGGGGCTTGGCGCAGTGCTCGGTCATCGTGAGCACGTCCGCGAGCATCTGGGTGGGGTGCCAGTCGTCGGTCAGACCGTTGTAGACGGGCACACCGGCGTACGCGGCCAGTTCCTCGACGGAGGCCTGGCTGTCACCCCGGTACTCGATCGCGTCGAACATCCGGCCGAGGACACGCGCGGTGTCCTTCACGGACTCCTTGTGGCCTATCTGCGAGCCGGACGGGTCCAGATAGGTCGTCGAGGCGCCCTGGTCGGCGGCGGCGACCTCGAAGGCGCAGCGCGTACGGGTCGAGGTCTTCTCGAAGATCAGCGCGATGTTCCTGCCGCGCAGGTACGGGGTCTCGGTCCCGGCCTTCTTGGCCGCCTTCAGCTCGGCGGCCAGCTCGATCAGACCGCGGAACTCCTCTCCGGTGAAGTCCACCTCCTTGAGGAAGTGTCGGCCGGCGAGGGCGGTCGGGACTGTCGCCATGGGGGCGCTCCTGGGGGCTGCGGTGGGGAAAGGGGGACACGAGTGAGGACTTTTGGAATTCTATACGATACCCAACATTTCTATACGGAGCCGGTGCGGTCGGCACGCGTCTGACGTCCCTGACCCCTGACGCCCCCGCTCATGGTTCCGGTCCACGCGGGCGGCGGTGGCGGGCGCACGACGGGGCCGGCCCGGGTCGTTCGAGGTCCGGCGGCGGACCCGGACGACCGGCGACCGGTTCCCCGGCGACCGGCGACCGGCGACCGGCGACCGGCGACCGGCGACCGGCGACCAGGCAGGCTCAGGTTCAGCTCCGGCTCCCGCTGGAAGCCGGAGGAAGTGCGGGCGGAGCTGCTCCGAGGAACGTGGGGCGGTACCGGAGCCTATACGGGCGCCCGTTCGACCGGGCAGCTCATACAACGGGGGCCGCCCCGGCCGCGGCCGAGCTCACTGCCCGGGATCTCTATGACCTCGATGCCCTGTTTGCGCAGATGCGTGTTGGTGGTCGCGTTCCGCTCGTAGGCGACCACGACGCCCGGTTCGACCGCCAGGACGTTGCACCCGTCGTCCCACTGCTCGCGCTCGGCCGCGTGCACGTCCTGGGTGGCGGTCAGGACACGGATCTCGCTGAGCCCGAGCGCCGCGGCGATCGCGCGGTGCATGTGCTCCGGAGGATGGTCGGTGACCTTCAGCTCCTTCTCCCCCACCCCCGGCTCGATGGTGTACGAGCGCAGCATGCCGAGCCCCGCGTACTGGGTGAAGGTGTCGCCGTCCACCATCGTCATCACGGTGTCGAGGTGCATGAAGGCCCGCCGCTTCGGCATGTCGAGCGCCACGATGGTGCGGGCCGAGCCGGCGGCGAACAGCTTGTGCGCGAGCATCTCGACGGCCTGGGGAGTGGTCCGTTCACTCATGCCGATGAGGACCGCGCCGTTGCCGATGACCAGGACGTCACCGCCCTCGATGGTCGACGGATAGTCCGCCTGCCCCTCCGACCACAGATGGAAGGACTCGTCCCGGAAGAGCGGGTGATGCCGGTAGATCGCCTCGAAGTGCACGGTCTCGCGCTGCCTGGCCGGCCAGCGCATGGCGTTGATGGACACCCCGTCGTAGATCCAGGCGGAGGTGTCCCGGGTGAAGAGGTGGTTCGGCAGCGGGCCGAGCAGGAAGTCGTCGAGGTCCATGGCATGGAAGCGCACGGACATGGGTTCCGGGTGGACGTCGAGGAACTCCCGCTTGGTCATGCCGCCGACGAGCGTGGCGGCCAGCTCGTCGGCGGGCAGCGTCTCGAAGGAGGCCCGCAGGTGGTCGGTCGCGAGCGGCCCGTACTCCTTCTCGTCGAAGACCCGGTCCAGGACGAGCGAGCGGGCGGCCGGGATCTCCAGCGACTCGGCGAGCAGGTCACCGAAGAGATGGACGGCGACCCCCCGGTCACGCAGCACGTCCGCGAACCCGTCGTGCTCCGCTCGGGCCCGGCGCACCCACAGCACGTCGTCGAAGAGCAGCGCGTCCTTGTTGCTGGGGGTGAGCCTTTTCAGCTCCAGATCAGGCCTGTGCAGGATGACGCGGCGCAGCCGCCCGGCCTCGGAGTCGACATGGAATCCCATGCCTCCATCCTGACCATCCGGACGCCCGTTCACCCGCGGATCGAGCCGACCCGGACCACTTGATTTCGTCCTCTTGACGATAACCGGAACCCCGATTATCGTCTCACTGACGACAACAGAGGACGAAGGGTCGCCGGGACCGCCCGGTGACAAGGGGGTATCCATGGCCGACATCACCCGGCGTCTCGGCTGGCGCCATCTGCGCGGGGCGCCGACCGCCCACGTCCGCCACCACCGGTCGGGCCGGCTCGTGCACGACGGCCCCGGGCTCAGCTTCTGGTACCGCTCCCTCACCGCCGCGCTCTCCGAAGTACCGGTGGACGACCGCGAACTGGCGATGACCTTCCACGCCCGTACGTCCGACTTCCAGGACGTCGCGGTGCAGGCCACCGTCACCTACCGCATCAGCGACCCGGGGGTCGCGGCAGGGCGCCTGGACTTCTCCATCGACCCCGACACGGGCGTCTGGCGCGGCGCGCCCCTCGAACAGCTGGGGACCCTGCTGACCGAGACGGCCCAGCAGCACGCCCTGGACGTCCTCGCCCGTACGCCCCTGGCGGCGGCCCTGGTGGACGGCGTCGCCTCGGTGCGCGAACGGATCGCGGGCGGCCTGGCCGCCGAACCCCGGCTCCCCTCCACGGGCATCGAGGTCGTCGCCGTACGTGTCGTGGCACTGCGCCCCGAGCCCGAGGTGGAGCGGGCCCTGCGCACCCCGGCCCGCGAGCAGATCCAGCAGGAGGCCGACCGGGCGACGTACGAACGGCGGGCCGTCGCGGTCGAGCGGGAGCGGGCGATCGCCGAGAACGAGCTCGCCAGCCAGATCGAACTCGCCCGGCGCGAGGAGCAGTTGGTCGACCAGCGCGGCACGAACGCGCGCCGTGAGGCGGAGGAGCACGCAGCGGCGGACGCGGTGCGCGCCGGGGCGGAGGCGGCACGGACGGTACGTCTGGCGGACGCCGAGGGCACCCGCGTGGTGCGGCTGGCCCAGGCCGAGGCGCAGGCCGCGCGCGAGGTCGGCGAGGCGCGGGCCGTGGCCCAGGCCGCCTGGCTGCGGGTCCACTCGGACGTGGACGTGGCCACGCTGCACGCCCTGACGGGCACCCGGCTCGCCGAGAACCTGCCGCGCATCGACAGCGTCACCGTGTCGCCCGACGTCCTGACCGGCCTGCTCTCGCGGCTCGGCGGGAGCCCGGGAGAGCAGGCGTGAGTCTCGCCCCGCGGGCCGTGCTCGTCCATCGCACCACGGAGTACGAGGAGTTGGTGGCCCGGCACGGGACGCACGGGCAGGCGGCGTTCTTCCTCACCTCACGCGGCCGGGACATCGAGGAGGTCGCGGAGCGGAGCCGCCGGAACCGGCGGGCGCTGGCGGAGGTCGCCTCCGCGGTGCCGCTGACATGGCGTCAGGCCCGGGTCGAGCGCGGCGACCTGGACCGGTTCCTGTTCGCTCCCGAGGACGTCGTGGTCGTGGTGGGGCAGGACGGCCTGGTCGCCAATGTCGCCAAGTACCTGTCCGGGCAGCCCGTGATCGGGATCGACACCGATCCCGGGCGCAATCCCGGCGTGCTGGTGCGGCATCGGCCCCGGGACGCGGGCGCCCTGCTCGCGTCGGCGCACGCGGGCCGGGCGGACGAGCTGACCATGGTCGAGGCGGTCGCGGACGACACGCAGCGGCTGCTGGCGCTCAACGAGATCTACCTGGGAGCCGCGGGTCATCAGACGGCCCGCTATCGGCTGGGGCTCGACGAGTACGGGGGTGCCGTCGAGCCCCAGGCCTCGTCCGGGGTGCTGGTGGGCACCGGGACGGGGGCGAGCGGGTGGCTCCGCTCGGTGTGGCAGGGGCGGGGCGGCGCGTTGCCCCTGCCCCGCCCCACGGACGAACGGCTGATCTGGTTCGTCCGCGAGGCCTGGCCGTCGCCGGTCACGGGGACGTCGCTCGTGGCCGGGGAGCTCGGGGGATCCGGTCGGTTGTCGCTCACCGTCGAGTCCGATCGGCTGATCGCGTTCGGGGACGGGATGGAGGGGGACGCGGTGGAGTTGGTGTGGGGGCAGACGGTTCGGGTGGGGGTGGCGGGGGTGAGGTTGCGGCTGCTGACC
>NZ_JBHWEL010000012.1:0-34441 GCF_042734135.1 Streptomyces sp. NPDC059668
GTTGGACTGGTTGTTCAGCGAGCCGGCGAGGTCAGGGAGGAAGGCGTCGGGTTGTTGGTCGGCCAGGGCTTCGCGGATCTCGACGGCGCGGGTGATGGCAGTGAGGGCCTCTTCCCCGCGCCCCAGCTGCGCCAGGCGGTTGGACTGGTTGTTCAGCGAGCCGGCGAGGGCGGGGAGGAAGGCGTCGGGTTGTTGGTCGGCCAGGCCTTCGCGGATCTCGACGGCGCGGGTGACGGCAGTGAGGGCCTCTTCCCTGCGCCCCAACTGCGCCAGATGGATGGACTGGTTGTTCAGCGACATGGCGAGGTCGGGGAGGAAGGCGTCGGGTTGTTGGTCGGCCAGGGTCTGGTAGGTGTCGACGGCGCGGGTGATGGCGGTGAGGGCGTCTCCCCTGCGCCCCACGGCGGCCAGGTGGTTGGACTGGTTGTTCAGCGACATGGCGAGGTCGGGGAGGAAGGCGTCGGGTTGTTGGTCGGCCAGGGCTTCGCGGATCTCGACGGCGCGGGTGACGGCAGTGAGGGCGTCTTCCCTGCGCCCCAGCTCCGCCAGGCGGACGGACTGGTTGTTCAGCAGGGTGGCGAGGGCGGAGAGGGAGGTGTCGGCTGTTTCGTGGTATTCGACCAGGATTGTGGTGAGGGCGGCGGCCCATTCGCTGAGCGCGAGGGTGGCGTGCGGGATCTGATCGTGTAGCGAGTGCAGCAGGGTGATGTCCGAGGTGGTGTGGGTCAGTTCGGTGAGGGCAGTGATCAGGGGTGCGGGGTGGGGGGTTCGGGTGGCGGTGGCCAGGGCGGCGGGTGCCAGGACCGTCGGAGCGCTGGTGACGGCGTCACGCAGGATGCGGCTGATCGCCTCGTGGTGCGGGGGGTGCTGGCTGGTGCGGGCCAGGATGGTCAGAGCCTGGGTGGCCTGTGGGCCGGGCAGAGCGGTGAGGATGCGGGTGAACAGGGCCGGTTCTCGACTGGCCTCTGTTCCAAGGTGGTGCTCAGCGATCCGGTCGGGCTGGAGGCTGCCCCATTCCGTTTCCGCCGGTGTGGGGTACAGGTCTGTGAGCCAGGTGGTCAACTCTCCGCGTGCGGCGGCCGCGCTGTCGTCGGTCAGGCCTGGCAGGTGCGCCAGAAGGGTTCGGGCGTCGTCGCGGTCGGCTGCCGGGACCATGCAGGCCAAGGCAACAGCGAGAGAGCGTGTCTGCGTCCCGGTGCGTTCCCCACGCAAGCCCTTCCGATGCTCAGCGGTCTCGTCCCAGTAGGTGCGCTCGTGTCCCAGGAGCCGGCCTTCCAACGAGCGGGCCGGATCGGTGGGCTGTGGGATACCGGTGGCGTCGAGCAGGGCGAGGAGCGCGGCCATCTGCACCGACAACGGGGTATCGAACTCGGATCCGGTCAGTGGCGGTCGGGCGGCCGGAGCGAGCACGGCAGGGAGAAGGGCCGACCAGTCGACGGCGGGCGACAGGCGGTGCAGACGCCTGCTGAAGTCGCTCACCGCCCACTGGTAGGCGCTGACACGGCTGTCGGGGGTGTGGTGCAGGGCCGGTACAGGGGTCACGGGCGCGCTGGCCAGCGCCTGGCCGTGGGGGTGCTGGGCGGCGCGGGTCCACCAGTCGCCCGCGGCGCGCGCCAGGGCCAGCACCCGGACCGGGGCGATGACATGGCCATGGTCAACGGCGGCGAGCAGGGCATGGAGTTGCTGTGTGCGGGTCTCGGAGTAGTCGACCACGACCAGCAACGGTCGGCGCGCCTGTGACAGGACGTCCAAGAGCACGGTGTTGTTAGTGGTCAGACGGATGGTCGTCCAACCCCGGACCGCCATCCGGGCGGCGAGTTCGCCAGACAGCCGGGTCTTGCCCGCACCACCCCCACCCGTGAGCAGCCGCACGCGCACCGAGCTCCCATCCCACCCCCAGACGCCGTCTGCAGCCGCGCTCGGTAGGTCGGCCTGGCCACCCTCGGAGACAGGCTCGCACCAACGTTCCAGATCCTTCAGGAGGGCGTCACGGCCCATGAAGGACACCACCGCCTGCTCGGGGCGGAGCAGGTCAGCAGGAGATCGCGGTGGCCTGGGAGCGGCAAGGAGGTCGGTGACGTCCTGTAGATCGGCAGGTTCCAGGAGCATCGGCCGCCCTGTGTGCTCCTCCACCAGTCGGCGCACCTGAGGATCCGACGCCAGCATGTAGGCGGGCACGGCTTCCAGCTGGGTATGACTCCAGCCGGGCGCGTCACCGACCACTACGCCGGTCAGTAGTGGCAGCATGTCCGGTCTGCTGCCGCACCACAGTGCCGCACCCGACATCCCACCCCACGGTGAGGCCTTCTTTGCCGCCCGGCCGTCCTCCCGCCGTTCGCTGCCCTCCAGTGGTTCGGCTCCCATGCCGCCGGCCAGGATGTAGCGGTCCCGGTCCCGGCCGCTCTCCGGCAGCACACGCCCGTCCCGCTGCACCAGCGACACCGCCCGTGCGCCGGCCTTCCCGGCCTCCGGGAAACCGAGTGCCTGCGCCGGACAGGCCCGCATGGTCACCAGTCGGCCCCACCGCACCCCAGGCAACGGCCCTTGCGACAGATCCCCGTCCGCCAGAAGCAGCGCAGCGTCCCACCCCTGCGGTCCGTCCTCCAGCCGGTGCCACACGACCTGGCACTTCACCAGACCTGCCCGACCAGGAAGCTGCACCGACACACGTGAAGGGTCCTTAAGCACGTGCGCGGCCGTCAGCACCAGCCGACCCCCCAGCACATACCCCGACCCCCGCGCCTCCCCGGACCGCACCACCGTCACCCGCGCCCTGTCCACCGTGACCAGTCCCCACGATCGCGCCAAAAAACCGATACACACGTACCCGCCCCACCCACGTCCCACGGCAGCGAACGGGATGTGTGGCTCTACTCGCCGAAACGCGAACCCAGCAACTCGCCCGTCTCATCGGGGCGGTCGGTGTTCACGTGATAGGCGCCGTTGGTCACCGTGTCCTTCGGCGTCAACACCAGCTTCACCCGGTGCACCGACGCCTTCGACACCGACGCCTCCGCATCGGCCGAAACCACCCATGCCTTCAGCCCGGCCTTGCCTTTGGCCTCCTTGCGCATCTCCACGGAGAACTCCAGCTCCACCGGACCGACTTCAAACCGCGGGCCAGCGCTACTGCCTGCCGCCGCAGCCACCAACTCCGCCCTCAGGTACTCGACAGCCTCCGCGATCCCGATCTCTTCAGCCACTCCAGACCCCTCCCTCTCGAAGCGCACAACGACCGAGCACGCTGGACAACGCACCCACGCAGACGACCACCACCACCTCATGAGTTCCCACGACGTCCCACACGCCAAAAGGTGATCGAAACCCGACCGAAACAGCCCCATTCCGACCGCATATGCTCGATCCGGCACGCCGAAGCGCCGAAGCTGGGGGCGCCACTTCAGTCGGGCCTATTTCTTCTTGCCCTGGGTCTTGTCGGGGATCTCGGCGACCTGCTGCTTCCCAGCTCAGGCGCGGTGGGTTCGTGCGCCTAGTCGTCGTCGTTGGTCGTCATTGGCCGCTGTTGAGCAACCTCGGACGGCCCAGAGACGGCCCAGCTTCCGCACGCTCGGCCGACAGCCGGCACCCTCGATGCGCGCCGCCTGAACCTCAGCCGAAGACAGTCAGCCACGACGGCGGGTGCGTCGACCGACCACGCACGCGTATGCCTCGCTCCGCCCCCACGGGCCTCAGCCACGCCGTCGGTGCCGTCGACCAGAGCAAGCCGTGACGGCGGGCCCGTGCCGACAGTGCCTGAACCCTTAGCTCGGGAAGCTGCGATCACTCGTGGCTGGCTGAGGCGCCAGCCTGGGCGGACAGCCGGTTCGCGGGCTGGATGCGGTTGTGGTGCACGGTGTGCTGGCTCACGCTCTTTGAGAGGCCCTTCTTGCATGCCTCCACACCGAACAACTCACCCGAACCAGCGCGCCGTTCGAACCTCACCGACCACACGAGCGGATAGAGAACCGCCAGTTAGACCGGCCGATAGAGAATCGCACGCGGGATTAAGTCGCGGCAGACATGATCGACAAAGAGCTTCTGCAGGCCCCAGTGAGTGCGGTCCGACAACTGCCAGAACCTCACTCCATAAAATTCAGGAAGAATGCTCAATCTGCAATATCGAACTTGCCGCCTAACTATCTTCTTCCGACGGCAGGCTTGTGCGTATCGTTGAGCTCTAGCGGAATCTCCAAGCACAATCGCCAGATGGTGAAATATTTCCATCACCACGAAGAAGTATCCACTTACGAGTGACGCACACTTGACCGCCTGGCCGACTCTTTGGGTGAAACTATCACCCGCGTCGCGGCCCAGGGTGTCGTGGACATGTGCATTTACGTTCATCTGAAATGCCATGCAATCGGCGGCGACTTCCCTTCCCACGATACGGGAAGGGAAGATAGCCGAAGTCGGACGGAAGAAGCCTTGCATGACCATCTCCCGCAGCACGTCAAAGTGCTCCAGCCTCAAGTGCCCAATTTCATGCAGGAGGAGATGCCTACTGCTGGCCCGCCTAAAAGAATGGGCGTTTCTAATGGTAGACGGAGAGCGCGGAACCTCGTCAATAATGTGACGAATTACGCTTCTGTCATGATGGATGAACGCAAGAAGGTATCGGATGATGTAATCGTCGATCAATTTTAGCTTCTCTGGATCGAAAATAGGGCCTCGCTCCGAAAGTGCCCTGGGGACTGCCCATGCCAAATCCGCCATCAGATCACAGACCAAGGGGGACAGGGCGATGATGAACTTGGACCTGTCTCCCGGAAGTGGGAAGGTACGGGATTCAAGTGCAAACGACCCTAGGAGGATGGCTTCGATCGAGCCCGCCAACTTACGCGTCTGGCGACACTCCGTCTCACTCTCCTCCAGCATGGCGAACGTCCCGAGGATTTCGTCTAGAATTCCGCGCAGGCTCAGGTTGGCTTCCCAGAACCCCGCCCAACCATCTCTGCCTTCACGGGGAACTGCGTAATGCTCGATGAATTGCTCGTCGGCGAAAGTGCGAGCCAGTAATGCCGCTTCGCTTGCTAGTTCCAGATTCTGATATTCGGCAAAATGCGCGCTTCGCGCTATTTCACCCTCACCCTCATACATCGGCACCACTTCCAGAAGGATTCGCGCCGGACGCCTGATCGCCCCCACGTTTGGCGAGGATTGCGAGCAAGTTCTGCTGCAGCCCCTCCGCGTCCCGGACTTCGATTTCGCCGCTGCGGTGGCGAATCACGACCATACCTCGCGGAATGGATTTGTCTGAGCGTATGGACAGCGACCGCGAACTCCTGGCGTCGATAAAAACTCCTCGCTTGAACATGCGGCGAAATCGTTCAATCGCAAAGGTCAATGCCGTGAGGGACGAGGAGCCTACGATTAGAATCTCGTCAAGCGGTGCGCTTCCGTGTGCGTCAATGATTTCGATCTGCCCCACGCCGGCAATTTGCAATTCCGTCGTGACGATACCTTGCTCTTGGGCATCGGTTGAAGCGAGAATATGGAAACGGATTTCTATTTCCATCATTTTCCCCTTGCTGCGGATGAGTCTCCGACTCCCTACCCTGAAGCTTCCTTGCGTAACCCACGCAGCGACCCGGTAAGCATCACCTGCAACAGGCGCATCGATACCGGTCAGGATTACCGACTGGCAAGAAACGGAGATGGAAATGCAAACGGAGAAGAGGAAGGCCAGACGGCTGCGCGATCACGTCCGTGCCACCAACCTCTTGAGATGGCACACCTAAGCCGTGGAGCCGACCGCCCCAGCCACGACGCCCCTCTTCTCTGGCGTCAGGTGGCTGACAGCTCTGAGCGCGGTCTGGGCGCCAGCCGGGCTGGAGCGGGGCGGAGACAGGAGCGCAGGCCCGGCCGGGGGCCGGGCCGCGCGCGGGGAGCGGAGCGAGCCGCCTTGATGAAGTAGGGAAAGTCTTATCCCTCGGGCAGCTGGCGCTCTCGTCGGTACTCGTCGAACAGGGCGAAGAACAGCTCGACTGCCGGAGTGCCGGCCGCCTGCGCCTCGCGTTCGATCTCGGTTGGCCATCCAAGAGGGCTGTGACGCCCGAGCCGTAGCCAGAGCCACTCTGCGAAAGGTCCCTGCGAGCCGGGGTTCCAGAAGTCGAAGTCTTCGGCGATACCGTGCACGGCCATCGCGGCTCGGTAGCCGATCAGCATGGAGTTCAGGTGCTCCAGGGAGTTGCCTCGCAGCCACATGCCGGGGCGAAGGCGTACCTGGTCGAGGAACTCGTGGACGTTGGACAGCTCGGCGAGTTGCCTCGGCTGCTTACGAGGGTTGCTCGCCTCTGTCATGGGGTGAGCAGTTGTCTGCCGTCGTGGCTCCGCACATGAGGCCCGTTGTCGTCCAAGGCGTCCAGCAGCCTGACGGCAAAGGCCTCCGACATCCACTCGTTGACCTCGTCAGGCGTGAGCCACGAGACCGCCGTGGACTCGGCCGAGGTCCGTTCGGTGCCGCCTGACGGCTTGCAGCGGAAGACCAGGGCGACGACGCCGCGGGTCATGTTCTTGTAGACGCCGGTGAGTTCGCCCACCTCGACGTGGATGCCCGTCTCCTCCAGGACCTCGCGGGCGACGCCGGCCTCCGGGGTCTCTTCGAGTTCGAGGATGCCGCCCGGGAGCTCCCAGGTGCCGTTGTCAGCTCGGCGGATCGCCAGGAGGCGGCCGTCCTCGCGCACCACTACTCCCGCCACGGACACGGAGTGCAGGGGAGGCGCTGTCGCTTCCTGTGGTTGACTCATGTAGAGGAGCTTAGGAGGCAGGGAAGGACTATGGGAACTGCTGCTGGAGGGGGCGCTTCCGGGCCTCGGTACGTGCAGATCGCGGAAGAGATCGTGCAGCAGATCCGGGCGGGGGTCCTCAAGCCCGGCGACATGGTGCCGAGTGAATCCGAGCTGGTGGACCGCTACGGCGTGTCCGGCGGCACGATCCGTAAGGCCATGGTCGAGGTACGGGCGAGCGGTCTGGTCGAGACCCGGCACGGCAAGGGCTCGATCGTGAAGGACCGCCCTCCGGTGCGGCACCGGTCCTCCGACCGATTCCGGCGTTCGCTCCGGCAGGGCGGCCAGGCGGCCTACCTCGCGGAGTCGGCCCAGTCCGGCGCCACCGCCAAGGTCAGCGTCCTGTACATAGGGCCCATGGACGCACCCGAGGATGCCGCTCGACGCCTCGGCGTGCCCGCCGGCGCACAGGTGCTGGCCCGTCGGCGTCTCTACTTCCGGAACGGCACGCCCGTCGAGGTCGCCACCTCCTACCTCCCCTGGGACGTCGTGAAGGACATCCCGGAGCTGTTCGCCGAGAACCCCGGCGGTGGTGGCATCTATGCCCGACTCGAAGACCACGGGCATGAGTTCGCGGAGTACGTCGAGACGCTGCAAGCGCGGCCGGCCTCGAAGTCGGAAGCCTCGGAGCTGGCGTTGAGCCCGGGTGCGCCCGTGGTGCATCTGATCCGGGAAGCCCGTACGACCGCGGGTCTCGTGGTCGAGGTGTGCGACACGCTCATGGCCGCTGACCAGTTCGTTTTCGAGTACCGCATTCCCGCCGCCGACTGAAGCCCTCAACTGGGAGCAGCGGAAAGGGCTGGGCTAGTCGAGCCAGACGAGCATGGCGTCTCCAGCGCTTGCTGCCGCCTGGAAGAACTGGCCGAGCGCTTCGTAGTGGTCCGTCACGTACTCCAATGACTCGCCGCGCTCCCAGACGATGGTCGGATAGATCTTTGCCTTGGCAAGGTCGGTGGGGCTGACGCCCTCCGTCAGAGCAGCGCTGGGAGTTGTGGCGAACGCGTCGGCTGCCGCGCGGACCCGTTCCACGGTGAGGTACCGGGGCGGTCCGTAGCCCCAGTCCTCGGCGCCGGGTATCTCCTGCTCACCGCGAACCACTGCGACCGGGAAGCCGATGCGCCGCAGCAAGAAGTGGAGGGCATGCCAGGCCTTGTCGATGTCGTGACTGCGCGCGTCCGGCAGTTCCGGCCGTCCCTCCGACTCCGTCTCGATCAGTTCGTCCAGCCACTCCAGAATCCAATCCGGATCACTGATGGCGCGGTCAAGTTGGGCAGGGGTCATGCGTGCGTACTCGCCGATCATGCTCATGGCCGGAGATTAACCGCGTGCACTGACAGTGCGGTCGAGCTGGTCAGGGCGCCTCCGGCCTCCGTGCCGCCTCAACTCCCCACCGAGCGGCGTGACTTCTTTGCTGTGGCGGGTTGACTCATGTACAGGAGTGTTGCACTCTTCTTCATGTCACTCATGTACATGAGTGACGGAGTCCACCACCTATAGAGGAGTACCTGCTGTGCGTCAGATTCCTGTCGACACCTCCACCGCCGTCGTGATGGTCGCCAAGACCCCGCAGCCCAAGGTCAAGGACCGCCGGACGGGCGAGATCGCCATGGACATCGAGTCCGGCTCGAAGCTCATGACGGTCGACGTGATGTTCGCGGCGAACGAGGAGGTGGAGATCCTGTCCATCACCGTTCCCGAGCCCGGGATCACCGGCGACCTGGCCATGGGCACTCCGGTCGCGCTCACCGGCCTCGTCGCCCGGCCCTGGGAGAACGACTTCAACGGTCAGAAGCGGCACGGCATCGCCTTCCGTGCGGTGGCGGTCACCTCGCTCGCCGGGACCGCCGCCGAGCCCAAGGCGGCCTGATCATGACCGGATACACGGTCGCTCTGGTGCTGGTCGTCGTCACCGCGGGTCTCCTGCGGTGGCGGCGCCCCGCCTGGTACTGGCTCGCCTTCGGGGTCACACTGGCGGCGTTACGGGTCCTGGTCCGGTACGGCACTGTCATGGACGCGTGCGGCCTGACCGTTCCGCCCTCACGGTGGCGTCTCGCCGTCGCACGGGCCACCAACCGGCCCGCACCAGAGTTCCGCCCGCCGCGCATCCAGCGGCTGCGGCCGACTCGCACCGGCCTGGTCCTGCGGCTCAAACTCCGCCCGGGTCAGGACGCGTTCGACATCGCGGCCGCCTCGGACCGCCTCCGGCACTCCTTCTCGATGTACGGCGTGACCTCGCGTGAGCTGCGCTCCGGCGTCGTCGAGGTGCGGATGACCGGCTACGACGTACTCAAGCGGGTGCAGATGCCCGCAGCGTCCGAGTCTCGGCCTATGCGGGTCCCCGTCGCACTGCGGGAGGACGGCTCGGTGCACTACCGCGACTACCGGGCGATACCCCACGCCCTCACACTCGGCGCCACGGAGTCCGGCAAGTCCGTCTATCAGCGCAACCTGGTCGCCGGGCTCGCCCCGATGGACGTCGCCCTCGTCGGCATCGACTGCAAGCAAGGGGTCGAGCTGTTCCCGCTGGCCCGCAGGTTCTCCGCGCTGGCCGACAACCCCGACACCGCCGCGGAACTGCTCGAAGCGCTCGTGTCGCGGATGGGAGACGTCTACCAGCTGATCCGTGCCCAGCAGCGGATCACCGCCGACGTGCCGGACGCGGAGATCGCCGCCGACATCTGGGACCTGCCCGACGGACTGCGTCCGACCCCGGTCGTCGTCCTGGTCGACGAGGTGGCCGAACTCGCCCTGTACGCGAGCAAGGAGGAGGAGAAGCGGCGGGACCGCATCATCACCGCTCTGGTCCGCCTCGCCCAGCTCGGCCGCGCCGCCGGCATCTACCTCGAAATCTGCGGACAGCGCTTCGGGTCCGAACTCGGCAAGGGCATCACCATGCTCCGCGCCCAGCTCACCGGCCGTACCGCCCACCGCGTCAACGACGAGACTTCCGCCAACATGGCCTTCGGTGACATCTCCCCGGACGCCGTCCTCGCCGCCATCCAGATCCCTGCCGAGCTGCGGGGGATCGCCATCGCGGGCGACTCCAGCGGCGGCTGGCACCGCATCCGTGCCCCGCACACCTCGCTCCGCCAGGCCGTGAACCTCTGCAACCGGCACGCCGACCGGACGCCGGACCTGCCCGAGCTGGAGCCCTTCCGCCCCGCTCTCACCGGTCCCGCCGCCGCTCCCGTGCCCTCGGTCAAGCCTTCGCCGGCCACCGCCTGATCTCTCGCCCTCCTCCAACGGCCGGCGCGACCGCCTTCACGCCAAGTCCCTACCCCCGCCATGCCTGATGAAGGGAGAACCCGGCATGTGCCCGAACTGCGAGGACTTCGCCCGGACCGTGCTCCTCCTCGGCCAACTCGCCCTGTACGCCGACATGGGCGGCGCCGACCTCGACTTCGTGGAGTCGGTCAGCTCGTCCCTCGCCGTCTCGTTGCCCGAGCCGCCGCCCGGCGTGTTCCCGCCCGGCTACGACCCCGATGGCGGCCCCGCCTACCCGGGTGAGGACTCCTGATGGGAGCCCGTCACGGTCTCCGTATCGACGCGGTGCTGGTCCAAGCCGTCCTCGCCGGTGCCCTGTCCTTCGCCCACCTGCACGACCTGGCCGCCGCTGCCGGGCAGAACGGCTGGAAGGCATGGGCCTACCCGGTCAGCGTCGACCTGCTCCTGGTCGCGGCCTGGCGGCGCCTGCGTAGTGAGGGCCCGTCCCGGCTGGCCTGGTGCTGGTTCCTCATCGCCCTGTTCGCCTCCCTCGGCGCCAACATCGCCACCGCCGGATTCCTCGACCTGTCCGACCCACCCGCGCCGCTCCGCCTCGGCATCGCCGGATGGCCCGCGCTCGCCTTCCTCGGCGGAACGCTCCTCGCCCACTCGTCCGCTGCGGAGCCAGAGCCGGTTCCGCCGGCACCCGCCCCGGACACGTCAGACGCCGAACCCCAGCCTCCGGAAGCGGCCGTGACCGAGCCTGCCCCGGCCGCCGAACCGGCCCCAGCCCCGACAGAGGTTCCGGCTCCCGCCCCGACGCCCGCCCCACCGGTCCCCGCCGTCCTCGTCGACCACGCCCGCAAGGTCGCCGACGAATACCGCGCCCGCACCGGGGCCCCGATCGACACCGACACCCTGCGCTCCCGCCTCGGCGTCCCGCCCCACCTCGCGGACGCCATCGCCGCCCACCTCGCCTGACCAGGAAGGAGACACCCGATGCCCGCCCGCGACAACTTCCACTCGGTGATGCGGATCGGCCCCGTACAGATCGGCACGCACCGCGACCGGAACGGCCGAACCGCACACGCCGCCGTCTGCACCGCCGACCGCTGCGGCTGGTCCGCCGACTACTCCAGTCAGTCCGCCGCCCAGCTCGCCGCCCGCACCCACCGCTGCCGCGTCCGCTAGGAGGCCCACGTGCAGGTTCCGCTCTGGCTCGCTCTCCTCGCCGTCGGCTACCTCGGCGTGAAGCTCATCCGCCCGCCCTGGTGGCTCATCGCCGTACTGCTCCTCGGCGGATTCCTCCTCGCCGACAGCGTCTTGGCCCCCGTCATCGACACCGCCGTCAAGTAACCGCGAAAGGCGAACCGCCCATGTTCCGGCCCAAGCTCCCGACCATGCCCCAGCCCACCGGCCTGACGACCCCGCCCGCTGTCATCCAGCCGACCACCATCACCCCGGGCACGCCGGTCCTGCCGCCGACGTCCGTCTCCCCCGCCCCGTCGCGCCCGGTCGTCCAGCTCACCCCCGGCACCGCGCTCGCGCTCGTCGGTGGCGGCACGGCCGTGGTCCTGGTCGTCGGCGCCGTCCTCGTCTCGCTGCTTCTGGCCGTCGCCATCACCGGCGCCTCTGTGGCTGTCTGCGCCGTCGTCGTGCGCTCTCTGCTCGCCTCCGACGCCAAGCGGCGCTGATCGGCCCCCGGGCGGCCTCGATACCGCCAAGCGTCCGCCGCCGGGGAGCCGTCCCTGTCCGATCTCGCAACCGGAAGGAACACCCAGCATGGCCCACCGGGCCTCTCCCGCGACAACCAAGGCTCGTGTCCTGCCGCTCGATCCGATCACCCTCGGAGACGTCCTCCGAGTCGCCTCCGCCTCCGACTACTCCCGCTGGGAGGAGCAGATCCGCCGCACCGGCGGCTGCTCCGACCCGATCCACCTCACCGGCTGGGTCCTCCACAAGGACAGGAACACCGGCGAGACCCTGCACCACTACTCCACCGAGAACGAACCGGGCGGTCGCCTCCGCCTCGCCTGCGGCAACCGCCGCGCCTCCCGCTGCCCCTCCTGCGCCTGGACCTACGCGGGCGACACCTATCACCTGATCCGTGCCGGCCTGGCCGGGGACGACCGCCGGGACATCTCCGCCGCCGTCCGCGACCACCCGCGCGTCTTCGCCACGCTCACCGCCCCCTCGTTCGGCCCGGTTCACAACCGCCCTGATCACGACGGCTCCTGCCGCTGCGGCAACCCGCACGCGTCCGACGCCTCCGAGCTGGGCACGGCGCTCGACCCCGATACCTACGACTACGCGGGCGCCGTCCTGTTCAACAACCACGCCGGACAGCTCTGGCAGCGCTTCACGACGCGACTCCGCCGCGAACTCGCCGCCCGCGGCGGCCTGGCCCGCCGGGAGCTCCCCGACCACCTGCGCGTCTCGTACGGCAAGGTGGCCGAGTTCCAGAAGCGCGGTGCCCTGCACTTCCACGCCGTCGTACGCCTCGACGGCTCCGAGGGACCCGGAACGCCGCCGCCCGTCTGGGCCACGGTCGGCCTCCTCACCGACGCGATACACGCCGCCGCCACACACGCGTACACGTCCGTCTCAGTCCCGGCCGCCGACGACCAACCCGCCCGGACGTTCCGTTGGGGCCGACAGCTCGACGTTCGCCCGGTCAAGGCATTCGGCGACGGCTCCGACATCACCGAACAGGCCGTGGCCTCGTACGTGGCCAAGTACGCCACCAAGGCCGCTGAGAACACCGGCACGTTGGACCGCCGCATCGGTGAACTCTCCGAACTCGACCGACACCAGGTGCCCGACCACACCCGGCGACTCATCACCGCGTGCCGCGACCTGGACAGCCTGTATCCGGACCGGCGCCTCTGGGCCTGGGCCCACATGCTCGGCTTCCGCGGGCACTTCTCGTCCAAGTCGCGCACGTACTCCACCACTCTCGGCGCCCTCCGCCAGGAACGCGCCGACTACCGGGCTGCCCAGGAGGCTTCCGTCCTCGGTCTCGACGATCGAGAGCCGGACACCGTCCTCGCCCTGGTCGACTGGCAGTACGCCGGCCACGGCCACACCCCAGGTGAATCCGTCCTCGCCGCGACGATCGCGCGAGACCTCCAGAGCAACCGGGAGACAGCCCGCGAAGCCCTACGCGACCAACTCGCCCTGGAAGGAGCCGCAGCATGAAGGACCGATACCTCAGCGTCGATCAGGTGGCCGAACTGCTCGGCACCTCGGCGCGCTTCCCCCGCCGGCTGATAGCCGAGCGGCGCATCACCTTCGTGAAGGTCGGCCGTCATGTCCGTATCCCGGAGAGTGCCGTGGACGCCTACATCACGGAGCACACCGTGGAGCCGATCACGGCCCGTGCCACGCGATTGAAGGCGGTGGCCTGATGGCGAACTCCAAGGGGCGCCGTCGCCGCTTCGGCTCCGTGCGCAAGCTGCCCTCCGGCCGCTTTCAGGCCCGCTACCGGGGTCCGGACGGCCTGATGCGTACGGCTGACGCGACGTTCGGGACGCAGACCGATGCGGACCGCTGGCTGGTCAAGCAAGAGGCCAAGATCCTCGACGGCGACTGGACGAACCCCGACGTGAAGATCGCGTTCGGTGACTTCGCGCAGTCGTGGTTCAAGGATCGTGACTACGCGGCCACCACGCGGGAGCGCAACGCGGGCGTGCTCAACCGGCACATCCTGCCGACGTTCCGCGCGGTCCCCCTGCGGGAGATCACCACGCCACAGGTACGACGCTGGCGTACCGAACTCCTCGACGCGGGAGTCGGGCCGGCCACCGTCTCCAAGGCGTACCAAGTCCTCCGGGCCATCATGAACACGGCCGTGGATGACGGGCTGATCGAACGCAATCCGTGCCGGGTCAAGGGCGCGGGCACGGTCACCCACACCGAGCGGCCGTTCCTCTCTGTACCCGAGGTGTACCGGCTCGCCGACGCGGTTCCGCCGCACTGCCGCGCCCTGGTGCTCCTGGCCGCGTTCGCCGCCCTCCGCTTCGGCGAGCTGGCCGCGCTCCAGCGCCGGGACATCGACCTGGAGGCCCGTACCGTCTCCGTCCGCCGTTCGTACTCCGAGACCCGGACGGACGGCCTCACCGTCAAGGCGCCCAAGAGCGCGGCCGGCGTCCGCACCGTGGCGTTCCCGGCCTCGCTCGTGCCCGAGTTGGCGCACCACCTGGCGGAGCATGCGGAAGCCGGCCGCACCGGGCTCGTCTTCGTCGGGGCCCGCGGCGGTGTCCTGCGGCGGAACAACTTCCGGCGTATCTGGCTCCGCGCTCTCACCGCGACCGGTCTCGGTGACGTCCACTTCCACGATCTCCGGCACACCGGGAACACGCTCGCCGCGACCGGCGGCGCCACCACCCGCGAGTTGATGCAACGGATGGGCCACTCGTCGGTGCGGGCCGCGCTGGTCTATCAGCACCTCGTCAACGGGCGCGATCACGAGATCGCCGACTACGTGGACGGTCAGATCCGGAAGGTGAAGCGGCCTCCGCGCGGACCATCTGGCACGTGAGTGGCACGGCGGCGAAAAATCGCCGAGAAAGATCAAGGCCCAGGTCTCCGGCTTCGCACCGGTTGACCTGGGCCTTAGTCGTGTCCCGAACCTGGTGGGCGCGGACGGTTTCGAACCGCCGACATCCGCCTTGTAAGGGCGGCGCTCTACCGCTGAGCTACGCGCCCAGGACGAGTCGACAGCCTACATTGCCCGGGGGCCTGCCCCGCAAACCCGTATTCGCGCCGGAAGGGACCGGTGGACCCCGGTGGACGGGGGTTAACCCCACCCCCGATCCGCCAGCCGCCCGGATCCCCCGCCGGGGCCCCGCTCCGTACGGTCGAAGTGCGTCGGAGGAACGTGCCCGAGGGGCCCGGCGCACTCGCGTTCTTCTCAGGGGGATGGATCTTCATGGCACGTACAGCGCGCACCCGGACGGTGGCCGTGACCGGCGCCGTCGTGGCTCTCGTCGGCACACTCGCGGCATGCGGCGCCGGCACCGGCGCCGAGGACGACCAGCACCCGGACCACCGGTCCTTCGCCCTGCACGGGCGCACCCTCACCGTGGACTCGGACGACTCCGCGCTCGAACTCGTGGTCGCCGGCTCCTCGGGCACGGACACCGTCGAGGTCACCCGGTGGTTCCAGGGGCACGTCGTCGTCGGCGGCGACCCCCGGGTGACCTGGGCGATGAAGGACGACCGGCTCGTCCTGCGGATGAAGTGCTCCGGCATGATCGCCGACTGCAGCGCCAAGCACCGGATCGTGGTGCCGTCCGGTGTCGCCGTGAACGTCGTCGACGGGGACGGCAGCGTACGGGCGAACGGCTTCGCGGCGGCGTTGAAGATCCGCACCTCGGACGGCAGTGTCCGTGTGACGGACTCCTCCGGCCCGCTGGACCTGCGCAGCGGCGACGGCTCGATCAGCGCGCTCGACGTGGACTCGCGCCAGGTACGTGCCCGTACCGAGGACGGCTCCGTGCGGCTCGGACTCGGCGTCGTGCCCGACCTGGTGGAGTCCCGCAGCGGCGACGGCTCCCTCACCATCGAGCTGCCGCACCACGCCTACCGGGTGTCCGCCGGGAGCGACGACGGCTCGGTGCACGTGTCCGTGCCCCGGGACCCGGCCGGCTCCCACCGGGTCTCCGCCCACACCGGCGACGGGAGCATCACCGTACGCACCGCGAAGTAGCCCGCGGTCGGGCCGGGGATCGAGGCGATGATCCGAGGCACCGATTCGAGCCGACGGTTCGAGGCGGTGATCCGAGGTCGACGGTTCGAGGCGGTGATCCGAGGCGACGGTTCACGCTCGCGGTTCGAACTTGCGGTTCGAACTTGCGGTTCGAACTTGCGAACCTTTCGGCCCGTGTGTTCGTCCTCTACCGGTGGGAGAATGACACCGGTACAGGGTGGATGACAGCACGGGAGAGGGATGTGACGGCGACGACATCTTCAGAGCCGCACACACCGTCGTCGTCAGGCGCGCCCTCGGTACGCCCACGCCGTGCCCGTCGCCCTGGTGGACACCGTGACGCGCGTGGGTACCGTGGCGCGCTGACGCTCATGACGCTCCCCCTGCTCGCCGCGCTCGTCCTGCCCGCCGCGTTCGCCGGCGGCGGCACCCGCCGGTGGTTCGGCGGACGTTCCGAGAGCCAGCGGGCCGAGGCGCAGGCCGCGAAGGACGCCGCCGCGGCCGCCTTCTACGAACTGGACACCGCCCAGCGGGATCTGCGGATCTCGATCGAGACGATCACCGCTGTCGACGACTCCCCCGCCGCCCGCCGCGCCGTCTCCGACTTCGAGGCGCTGGGGCGGCGCATCGACGAGGCGAGCGGGAAGTACATCGAGGCCGTCGACGCGCACGACCTCGACCGGGACGAGCTGGAGGCCTCGGTCGCCGCGCACGCCCGTACCGAGCTGACCGCCGCCAAGGACGAGCTGAACCGGGTCAAGGGCGAGCTGGACCGGTACGCGCAGGGGCTCGGTCCGCTGCTCGGCAAGGCCGAGACCCAGCTGGCCCGCCTCGCTCCGGCCGTCGAGCGGGCCCGCCAGGCGCTGCTCGGCGCCTCGAACGCGCTCGACGAGGTGCGTGGCTCCGGGCTCACGGCGGACGATCTCGCCGCCCGTCTGGCCGCCCTCGGACCCGAGCTGACCAGGCTCAACCAGGGTGCCGGGCAGCACGGCGTGCCCGAGACACTGGAGCGTGCCGAGCGGGTCTCCCGGGAGGCCGGGGCGGTGCGCGCGGAGGCCGAGCGGCTGCCGGAGCGGGCCGCCGAGATCGACCACCGGCTGGTGTCGCTGCGCACCCGCGCCCAGGCGCTGACCACCCGCGCCGGGCAGGTGGAGCCGGTACTGAGCGAGCTGCGGCGCCGGTTCACGTCCGCGTGCTGGCAGGACCTGCAGCACGTACCCGACCACGCCGCGGAGAACGTACGGCAGGCCGAGCTCAAGCTGAAGGAGGCGCAGGCAGCGCGGGACGCCCAGCGCTGGCCGGACGCGACCTCGCTGCTGTCCACCGTGCGGGCGCTGCTCAACAGCACCGACGAGGCCGTGTCGGCGGCCGGCGACCGGCTGCGGCGGCTGAACGCCGTCGCCAAGGATCCGCAGCAGGAGATCGACCGCACCCGGTTCGCCCTGCGTGACGCCCAGCGGCTGGCCATGGCGGGCCGCAACACGCCGGACCCGCGACACGCCCGTCCGCTCGACGAGGCCGTGGGCCGCCTGGACCGCGCCGTCGCCACGCTGGAGGGGCGCCATCCCGACTTCTGGTACTTCCTGACCGAGACCGAGGCGGTACGGGGAGCGGCGGCGCGGGTCGTCTCCCAGATCCGCGGGGAGCGTGGAGCCGGGGCCTGACCGCCCTCCTCGGGCCGACTGGGGCCTGACCGCAGCCCGCGCCGCGGCCCGACCGCTCCAAGCCCGCGCCGCGGCCCGACCGCTCCAGGCCCGCGCCGCGACCTGACCGCTCCGGGCCCGCCCCGGCACCCCGCCGCCCCCGCGCCCGCCCCTCCCCGCTTCCCTCCCGGCCGGACCGTCCGACTGCGGACAGTCCGACGCGGACCGTCCGACGCGGACGGTCCTGTGGTGGCGGTCCCGGCCGTGCGGGCGGATGCTGGTGGGTACGTACGGCCTCCGCTAGCTGGAGAGGGAGGCGGATATGGCCACGCACGTACTTCGTCCCGGACCCAGGAAGCGCTTCGCCCTCGACGAGCACCTGCCCGTCGATCACCGGCTGAGCACGTTCTACCGGATAGGCGCGGGCCTGATGGGCCTGTTCCTGCTCGCCTTCGGCATCCTGGGCGTGACCGACAACATCGGCTTCTTCACCACCCACGGGGACACCGTCGTGGGGCTGAACACCAACGGCACGCTCAGTGTCGTGTCGATCTGCGCCGGGCTCATCCTGTTCGCG
This sequence comes from Streptomyces sp. NPDC059668, assembly GCF_042734135.1. Lineage (NCBI taxonomy): Bacteria > Bacillati > Actinomycetota > Actinomycetes > Kitasatosporales > Streptomycetaceae > Streptomyces > Streptomyces sp. NPDC059668. The sequence continues at coordinate 17,920 of NZ_JBHWEL010000012.1, forward strand.
GGCATGGTGATCGGCGGGAACGTCGCCTCGACCGTCAACATGGTCCTCGGCGTGCTGTTCATCCTCAGCGGCTTCCTGAACCTGGCACTGCTGGACACCAGCTTCAACTTCCTCGCGTTCCACATCCAGAACGTGCTGTTCAGCTTCGTGGTGGGCGTCCTGCTGATGTTCTTCGGGATGTACGGGAGGGTCGGCTCGGCCCTCCCGCACGACAACCCGTACTGGAAGGCCCGCCATCCTGAAGCGCGGGACCAGGAGGAGCGGGTCCGGACCCTGCAGGAGTCGGCCACGGCGACGGCGCTGCAACAAGGCCGCAGCACCCCGGAGGCCCCGGGGACCCCGGGAGCCACCATCTCCAGGGAGAAGGGGCGGGACCCCCGGGCCATGGGGCCCGGACGCGGAAGCCGCGACGCCGCGGACCCCGGGAGCGAGGACCCCGGCACCACCCCGGGCCACGGCACAACTCCCGGCCCCGGCCCCGGCAACACCATGGGCCCCGGGAGCAGGGATCCCGGGACCATGGACCCCTAGATCACGTGGCCGGCGGTCACGTAGTCGGCGATCACGTGGCCGATCACGTCGATCAGGTGCGGTAGGCGTAGTACGCCGAGTTCGGGTACGACGCGATGAGGCTCGACACGGACCGGCGGTAGGTGTCGGTGTCGTGATAGGTCAGGTACGGCACGCCGCTGGAGCTGCGGTACGACGTGATCATGGTGTGGTCCTTGGACCCGTCCTTGTCGAAGTCCATCTGCATGACGTCGCCGACGTCCATCTGGTAGACGTTCGCCAGCGGGGTGGTCCGCCGGTCGGTCTGGGTGAACCAGGACCACTCGTTCACGCCGACCCAGGAGTCGGACTGCCCCGAAGTCCCGTAGTACCAGGTGCCGTAGTCCTCGTCCGAGGACGTCACCGACTGCCAGCCGCCCGCCTTCAGGGACTGGCTCACATAGTTGGTGCAGTCGCCGCCGGCCGAATTGAAGCTCCGGTAGGCGGTGTTGTAGTTCTTCCAGTACTTCTCGGCGTACGCGGCCATCGCCGCGTAGTCGTACGTGCCGCCGGTGAGCTTCTTGGCGGCGGCGGGCGCGGGATACGTGGTCGCCGCCCTGGGGGCGTCGATGACGGCCATCGGGGCCACGCCCGCCGGCGCGGCGGTCACCGGCTCGTTGACCTGCCGGGGACCCTCGTCCGTCGAGCGCAGACCGGACAGCTTCCAGGTGCCGTCCGCCTGGGCGGCGAAGGTCAGGACGTGGTGCGCGCTGAAGCCCGTCGTGGCGGGTTCGTCACCGCGGATCCTCCGGTACGTGAGGACCGTGGTCTCGGTGACCCAGGCCGTGGCCCGCTTGCCGGCCACCCGGGTCCGGTCGACGGTGACATCTGTGTCGGCGGCGGTGTAGGCCTCGCCCAGCGCCGCGAGACGGGACCGGGTGCCGTGCAGGGAGGTCACCGCGGTGTCCTCGGTGCGCGTCAGCGCGGCGGACAGGGAGACCCGCCGCTTCCCCGCGGCGTTCACGGTCGCCGACGGCGCCGCGTGGGGGGCCGCTGTCCCGGGGACCAGCAGGGCGTCGGTGCGGTCGGTCAGCACGGCGTCCGCGATCCGGCCGAAGGCGTCGGCCGTCGCCCGGTCGGCGGTCAAGGGCGCGTTCGCCGCGTGGGCGGTGGACAGGGGCAGCAGGACGGCGGAGAGGGCGACCGCCACCAGCACGGCCGAGCGGCCGCCGCTCGGCGTCTGTGATCTCACTGATGATTCTCCTTGGTCCCCCGGTCGGGCGCCGGGGAGGGAATCTTTACATGCCTCGTCCAACTGGGTTAAAACCGGGGGGATTTCATGGAGACTAGGCCAACTCCCTTATCAGAAAGGTAAGTTGACGGGCCGACAGCTACTTCACCACCGTCGACCAGTCCGGCGACTGCGCGGGATCCAGGCTGCGCAGCCGCTCCAGGGTCGCGGGCTTCTGCACGTCGAGCCAGTCGGCCAGTTCCCGGAAGGACACACAGCGAACGCCCTTCTTGGTGCAGACGTTCTTGACGACCTGATCGATGGACTTCATGTAGATGCCACCGTTCCAGTCCTCGAAGTGGTTGCCGATGAAGAGCGGCGCCCGGCTGCCGTAGTACACGCGGTCGAAGCCCGCCATGTACGACTGCACGGTCTCCTGCTCCCACTGCGGGTACTTCGCCGGGTCGCCCGTGGTCTCGCCGCCGGACTGGTTGTAGAGGAAGTTGAAGTCCATGGACAGGCCCTGGTACTTGCCCTTCTCGTACGGCAGCATCTGGAGCGGGAAGTCCCAGACGCCCTCCTGCTTGGTGGGCCATATCTGGTACTGGCCGGCGGAGCTGGCGTCGTAGCGCCACTTGTACTTCTTGGCGGTGGCCTTCATGGCCTTGAGCAGGTTCGGCTGCCCCTCCAGGCACGGCGCGCGGCCGCCGTTGACCTCACGCGCGGGGTCGAAGGGCAGGGCCGGCAGGTCGGTGTAGCCGGTGTTGGTCTTCCACTTCTCCACGAAGGAGAAGAACTGGTCGATCTCGCTCTCCCACTCCGCCACACTCCAGTCCCCGCCGCCCTTGTCGCCGCAGAAGTGGCCGTTGAAGTGGGTGCCTATCTCGTTGCCCTCCTTCCACGCCTCGCCCAGCTGCTCCAGCGTGGTGCGGATGTGCTCGTCGGTGGGATAGCTGATCGCGGCGGAGCCCGGCGAGTGCATCGGCGGCTCGTAGAGCGTCTTCTTGGCCTTGGGCAGCAGGTAGATGCCGGTCAGGAAGAACGTCATGTGGGCGTTGTATTCCTTGGCCATCTCCGTGTAGTGCGAGAAGAGCTTGTCGTCGCCCTGCAGAGCGCCGTCCCAGGAGAAGACGACGAACTGGGGCGGCTTCTCGCCCGGCTTGAGTGGTACGGGCTTCAACTCGCCCTTCTGCGGGCCGCTGTAGGACGTGGAGCCGTCCCCGAGCACCTTGGTCTTCCCGTCCCACACAGGCTCCTTGGGCGCCTTCCGGGCGGCACTGGAGCCGCGTCCGGCGGACGCGGCAGGAGTGGTGCTGTCCGAGCCCCGCAGGGCGAGGAAGGTGGCCGTGGAGGTGGCCACGACGAGGAACGCCGTCATCGCCACGAAACTCTGGCGGGCGGACGTGGCAGCGGAACCGGGAGCGGGCTCACGGCGGCGGCGCCGGCTGTGCTTCGAGTTCATACGGGGCACATTCTGGGAGGGGGGCGGACGGAGCGAGGGACGGCTTCTCGGCCGTCGTGGTCAGCCGAGCGGGCTCATGGCGCCGGCCCAGATGCCGTACGGGACATCGTCGTCGGGGGTGCCTGCGATCCCCTTGAGCGGCAGCGGTTCGAGGCTCTTGGTGAGGTCCAGGCGGTAGAGGACGACGGCCGTCGACACGGAACGGTTCGTGCCCACGTACCAGGCGGCCTTGTCGTCGTGCGTGGTGCCGGCCTTCCCGGCCGCCTGCGGCGCGGACTGGGACGCGGCGGGATGCGCCTCGCGGAAGGAGTCCGTGAGCGCCTCGGTGACCTGGGCGGCCACCTCGGGGCGTACCGCGCGGTGGGGCCGGGGCGTGATCAGGGCCACCGAGGAGCCGTTGCGGGTGATGCGTCGCACGGAGTACGGCTCGGTGTGCGACCCGTCCGCGGCGAAGGTGGCGTAGGAGTTCGCCATCCGGATCGCGCTCGGGGTGGAGCTGCCCAGCGACAGCGCGGGCACCTGCGGCCCCAGGCTGGAGGAGAGCAGTCCGCTCGCCTCGGCGGTCTGCCGCACCTTGTCCAGTCCGGTGTCCATGCCGAGCTGCATGAACGGCACGTTCACGGACTCGGCCAGCGCCTTGCGCAGACTGATCGGCCCGTAGGACTTGTTGCCGTCGTTGTGGGCGGCGACCTTCTTGCCGCTGCGGTCCCAGTAGGGGCCCTCGGGCGTGGAGACGGGGACGCCGTCGTCACCGTCGTAGACGGACTCGGGCGAGACCGGTGTCGCCGTGCTGTCGCGGGTCTTGTGAATCCCGTGCTGGAGCCCGGCGGCGTAGACGAACGGCAGGAAGGCCGAACCGGCCGGGACGGTCGTCGCGTTGGACTCGTTGTAGCCCTGCGTCCGGTGGTCGGGACCGCCGTAGACGGCGAGTATCCGGCCGTCGTCGGCCACCGAGGCGGCCCCGTAGTGCGCGGTCTTCGCCGTGGCGGGGTCGCCCTTCACCGCCTTGTCGCGGGCCTTGGTGACGGCGTCGGTGAGCGCGGTCTCCCGCTTGCGGTCGAAGGTCGTGTAGATCTGGTAGCCGCCCAGGTCGAACTCCTTGTCGGAGATGTGGCCGGACTTCTTGGCGTACTGGGTCGCCAGCTCCACCAGGTAGTCGCTCTGCTTGCCGGTGTCGTAGACGCGGCCCTGCTTGAGCGGCTCGGGGAACTTCGTGTACTGGGCGCGCTCGGCGGGCGACAGCTTGCCGATCTTGACCATGCGGTCGAGGATCCAGGACCACCGTTCCACGGCCCGGTCGTGGTTCTTCCGGCTCAGCGTGGGGTCGTAGAGGCCCGCGCCCTTGAGGAGCGAGGCGAGGAAGGCGCCCTCGCTCGCGTTGAGCCGGCTCACGTCCTTGCCGTAATAGGCCTGGGCGGCGCGCTGGAGGCCGTAGGTGCCGCGGCCGAACCAGCTGGTGTTGAGGTAACCCTCCAGGATCTTGTCCTTGCTCATCCTGTTGTCGAGCTTCAGGGAGATCATGGCCTCGGTGAACTTGCGGCTCACCGTCTGGTTCTGGGTCAGATAGACGTTCTTGACGTACTGCTGGGTGATCGTCGAACCGCCCTGGGTGTCCCCCTGGCCCACCGTACGCACCAGGGCGCGGCTGATGCCCTTGAAGGAGATGCCCGGGTCGGAGTAGAAGCTCTCGTTCTCCGCCGCCAGCACCGCCCAGCGCACCTGCTCGGGTATGTCCTTCAACGGCATCGCCTGCCGCTGCACCCACCCGGTGCGGGCCATGGGCGTGCCGTCGGACCAGAAGTAGACGTTGTCCTGCTGGGTGGCATAGGTGTTGAGGTTCTTGGGAATGTCCGTGGCGGCGTACGCGATGGCCAGCAGCGAGGCGCTCAGGCCGACGGCCAGGCCCCACGCCGCCAGCCACTGCCGCCACGAGGGCACCCAGCGCCGCCAGCCGGTCCGGCCCGGCCGGGGGTAGTCCGGTTTCAGACGGCGGGCGAAGGGCACGAGGCGCGCGGCGAGGGCGGAGGACTGCACGGGCCGGCGACGGGAGCCACGATGGCGTGAATTCGCCCCTCGATCGGCTTGTTGTGTGTCGTCCTCCGCGCCCGGGGGCTCCTCGGCGGACGTGTCGTCGGGGACGTCGGCCCGCGGCGGTATACGAAGCTGGGTGGTCTCCTCGGCGGGAGGGTCCGCGCGCGGCGGTACGCGGAGCTGCGTGGTCTCCTCGGCGGGCGGTACACGAAGCTGGGTGGTCTCCTCGGCGGGGCGGCCGGCGCGCGGCGGTATACGCAGCTGCGTGGTCTCCTCGGCGGGTGTCTCGTTGCCCGTACGCCGGCCCGCGGCGTCCTTCGGTTCGCCCTCGCGGCGGCCGGCGCGGCCGTCGTCCTGCGGTTCAGCCACGGCGGGCTCCGGCGCGTGGACGGCCCAGAGGATGCGGGGCATCCCTGCGATGCCATGCCTCGGTCACGACTGCGTCTCCCTCCGCACTTCGGAATTGCGCGCGCGGGCAGATGCAGCGGCCGCTCATGCGGCTGCGAGCCCCCCTCCCCGACCTTGCGGCTCGTCGCGGCCCTCTTAAATTATCAGCGACTAATACGATCTCTTCGCTCAGGAACGAGACAGAAATGTTCCGGAGCTCGAGCAGGCTTGGCGCGCGCGGCCGTGAACTGTCTGTTTCCGGTCCCCGCCGCGCCCTTCGAAAAGCCCGGTCGCGGAACACTGCGATCGTCGCCACCAGCCCGCTAACCTGGGCACATGCCTCGCTACGAGTACCGCTGCCGGACCTGCGGCGACACCTTCGAACTGAGCCGGCCCATGGCGGATTCCGCCGCTCCGGCGGCCTGCCCCGCCGGGCACGACGACACAGTGAAACTTCTCTCCACCGTCGCAGTCGCGACGGGCGGCGCCGCGTCGGCGCCACGCCCGAGCGGTGGTGGAGGCGGGGGCGGCGGCGGTTGCTGCGGCGGAGGCTGCTGCGGCTGACCCGCCTTTTCTCAGGAACTCTTCACGTTTGTCCGGCGGATCTCCCGGGAGCGTCGCCCCCGGGAGATCCGCCGACGCTTCCTCAGGCCGGTCCCGGGCGCCCGCAGGCGGCCAAGAACTCCCGCAGGATCCGTTCGCCCGCCGCGACGCCCCGCTCCGGGAGCGCCGTGACCGCCGGTCCGGCCCAGTCGGCCTCGGCCAGCTCGCCATGGCCCGGACGCCAGCCCCGGTCGGCGGCCAGCAGCAGGTCCGCGTCGAGGAGGGAGTCACCGGCGGCGAGGGTCAGGGTCGCGCCGGTGCGTCGGGCCACCTCACGCATCGCCGCGCTCTTGGTGAGCGGCTTCGGAACGGCGTAGACCTTGCGGCCCTGGAGCGAGACGGTCCAGCCCCGGTTCTCGGCCCAGACCGCCAGGTCCTTCACCCACTCCTCGGGCAGCAGTTCGCGCTCGACGACGAGATAGACGAACAGGTCCTCGGCGACCCGGTGCTTGCGCACCCAGGCCGGGTCGGCGGTGGCCTCCAGGTGCGCGCGCACCTCGGCCAGCGGAGCGCACTCGTCGGCGAGCCGTGCGGTCACCCGCGCGTGCCACTGCGGATCGGACACGCCGTCGACGAGCAGGTGTCCGCCGTTGGCGCAGATCGCGTACTTCGGGGCGGGCCCCGGCAGACTGATGCGCTGGTACTGCTTGCGGGTGCGGGTCGTGGTGGGCACGAAGTCCGCCATGTCGCCCAGTTCCGAGAGCAGCGCGGCGGCCGTCTCGGTCATGTACGACAGCGGCCTGCTCTCGTGCACCTCGACGCAGAGCAGCCGGGGTGCCCGCGCGTCCGGCATGGTCAGCCCGAGGGCCGCCGCGGAGTAGATGAGCGTGCGGTCCAGATCGCTGGCGACGAGTGCTTTTGCCGCGGACATCAGACCGCCACCGCCCTGCCGTCGGCACCGGTGGCGCCACGCGTGTACTTCGGGTGGATCAACCCCACGCAGGTGTAGGGGAGTTCGGCGACCTCCTCGACGGGCACCCCGCGCTGCTCGGCGAGCAGCCGTACGTGGTCGAGGTCGGCGCCGGCTCCCGCGCGGGCCAGGATCTTCCAGGGGACCCGGCGCAGCAGCACCCGGGTGGTCTCGCCGACGCCGGGCTTGACGAGGTTCACGTCGTGGATCCCGTACTCCTCGCTGATCCGCTCGACGGCCGCCCAGCCCTCCCAGGTGGGGGTGCGGTCGGCGGCGAGGAGTTCCTTCGCCTGGCTGCCCGCCTCCTCGGCGACGTCGGGGAAGTGGGCCTCGACGGCGTCCAGGAACTCGACGGAGACGTCGGAGCCGGCGAGTTCGCGGTAGAACTTCGCGCCGTGGAAGTCGTGTTCGCCGACCAGGTCGGAGCGCAGGACGGTCCGCGATATCAGCCCGGACACCGTCGAGTTGAGGCAGGCGGACGGGATGAGGAAGTCCTCCCGGGTGCCGTACGTCCGTACGCAGGAGCCCGGGTCGGCCAGGACCGCGATCTCCGGGTCGAAGCCGGTGACGCCCTCGGCCGCCTCGAACTCCTCGATGGCCTGGGCGAGTTCGCGGGTGATCGCACCCTTGCCGGTCCAGCCGTCGACGAACACGATGTCGGCGGGGTCGTGGTGGGCGGCGAGCCAACGCAGCGCGTTGGGGTCGATGCCACGGCCGCGGACGATGGAGACGGCGTAGTGCGGCAGGTCGATGCCGTGGCGGTAGCGGGCCCAGCGGCGCATCAGGACGCCGACGGGGGTTCCCGCGCGGGCCAGCGACACCAGGACCGGTCGCGGGGTGGCGGTGTCCGGGTCCGGGCCGAGCGGCGAGCGGGAGCGTTCGGCGAGCACCAGTTCGGTGACGGCGCCGACGGCCTGGGCGATGCGGGCGGCCGAGGTGGCGAGGGCCGCGCGGAACAGCTCCTGGTACTGGTCGCTCGGCTGGTACTCGACGGGCAGCGACTCCGCGTAGTGGGCGCCGCCGCTCTGGATCGCCTCCTCGCGCTCCTCCGTCGGCGCCTCCAGCGTCACGTCCGAGAGGTCCCGCAGCAGCCAGCCGACCTCGTCCGGCGCGTACGAGGAGAAGGCGGGGCCGCGGAGGGGCTCGGGCAGCATGGAGGTCCTTTCGGTGGACGGCCGTGCGGGGACGTAGGAGGGGACCACGGCGAGCAGGACAGCCGGGACGTGGTCCGCGAGCCCGGCCAGCAGTCCCCCGGGGGCGTGCAGCTCGGGGGTGTCCGCGGCGGAGTCCACGACGGCCACGACGGCGTCGAAGCCGGCGCCCGCCACGTTGTAGGCGTAGCGCTCCCCGGGGCCGTCGTCCGGGTGGTCGTGGGAGGGGAAGACGAGCCGGGTGCGTATCGCGTAGCCGGGGTCGTCGAGGGCGAGGACCGGGGACCTGGTGGTCGTGGAGTAGCGCACCTCGGCGGCCGTGACCTGCTCCAGTTCCCTGGCCAGCCGCAGCGGCGCGTACATCAGCTCCTCGAAGCCGAGCACCAGCACGCGGCGGGCGCCGTCCGGCAGCGCCTCGGCGATCCGCGCGGCCATGGCGGGCAGGGCGGCGTCGAGCCGGACGCGGTGTCCGGGCGTGAAGCCGTGCCGGCCGCCGTCCGGAACGCCGCGCGGCCAGCCGAGGGCGACCCGGGTGGCGGCCGGGTGCCCGCGGCGGCTGGGGGCGCTCCCGGGCGCTCCGGCCGGGCCGTCGGCCGCGTCCGTGGCGGCGGGGGCCGGGCGCTGCCCGGCGGTCGTCCCGCGCTCCGGCGCGACCGGCGCGGACCCGGCAGTGCCCGTGCCGGCGAACTCGGGCGCGGACCCCGCCGTGCCCGTGCCGGCGAACTCGGGCGCGGACCCCGCCGTGCCCGTGCCGACGGACTCGTACTCCGCCACCAGTGCCTGGCCCTTCTCCAGCACGCCCTCCGGGAGCTTCACCGTGCCGCTCGCCGCGACGACCAGGTCCACTCGCGCGCCGATCTCCCGGGCGAAGTCCTCCAGCCGCCCGAGATCGGCGGCCGACCGCATGTCGACCAGCGCCACGATCACGTACCGCTCGCGCGGATGGCGGGCGTGCAGGTCGCGGATGGTGTTGAGGACCGTGTTACCGGTCGAGAACTCGTCGTCGACGAGGACCAGCGGACCGTCGCCCGCCAGCAGACGGGGGTCCTGCGGCAGCAGGAGATGGGACGTGGCGTGCGAGTGCGACTCCTCGAAACCGCCCGCCGGGGTGACGCCCGGGACGGGGCGGCGGGTCGAGTGCAGGTACGGCGCGAGGCCCACCCCGTCGGCGACGCAGTGGCCGAGCCCGGTGGCCGTCTCCGCGTACCCGAGGACGACCGCCGCGCGGGCGTCCTCGGTCCCGAGCAGCTCCCGCACGCGGCGGCCGAGCGCGAACCCGTACCCGTACACCACGGACGGCGACTGCGGGACGTGCTTGCCCAGCACGTTCGAGACCAGCAGATGCGCCCGCCGGGGATTGCGCCGCAGCGCGAGTCCCAGCAGGTCGCCCAGCTTCTCGTCACCGACGAGTTCGACGCCGAGCCGCTCCGCGACCCAGGTCCCCGTCCACACCACGTTGTCCATCAATTCCTTAGTCTGCGAGGTCGTACGTGTCGGCGCGGCCCGGTCAGGCCGGGAGCCCGGCGGCGAGCAGCTCCACGAAGCCGATGTCCTCGTTCGCGACGCCGAACACCTCGGCGCGCTCCAGAGTCCGCTCGGCCCAGGCGCGGTGCGGCTTCACCTCGTTCATCTTGTTCGTGTACGCCGACCGCAGCACACCCCCGCCGCCGCGCTCGGGCCGCAGGATGTCCTGCGCGTCGCTCCACTCCTCGTGGCTGACGACGGACAGGGCGTGCACGGCCGGGACGTGCGAGGGGTGGATGCAGGTCTTGCCGAGCAGTCCGTTGGCGCGGTCGAGGGCGATCTCGCGCAGCAGTCCGTCCATGTCGTGCTCGATCAGGGCCTCGCGCAGCTCCTCGACCTCGCCCTCCAGGAAGGGGCTGCGGCGCAGCTGCGGCTTGAACATGCGTTCCTGGACCCGGAAGTACTCCCAGACCGGTCCGGTCACGGTGAAGCCGGTGCCGTCCGCGCGGCCCAGCGTGTTCACCACGTCGGCGATCACGGAGGCGACGATCTGGACGTCGTAGGCGGTCATGTCGGGCGCTCTGCGCAGTCCGTACGCCGAGCAGAAGTCGGTGACGCCCAGGCGCAGCGCGAGGACGCGCTCGCGGTACTTGTCGACGACCCGGGAGATGCCAGCCAGGGTCTCCCGGCGGCTCTCCAGGTACAGCAGGCAGGGCGATTCGAGGACCGGCATGGCGAAGAGCCGGCGCCCGCTCGCGGCCTCGGCCGCGGTGAGCGCCTCCAGGAACGGGACACCCCGCTCCTCGGTGAACTTCGGCAGTACGAATCCGGACAGCAGCCGTACGGACGCGCCGAGCCGCTGCACGAGGTCCGGGATCTGCTCCGGTTCGCGCACCCGCACGAAGAGCAGCGGAATCGGGTCCGTGGGCCGTGCGGCGAGGTCGGCGAACTGCCGGACCAGGTTCTGCTCGGCGCCCGCGACCTCGGAGTCGTCGATCGAGTCCTCCAGGCAGAGCACCATGGAGACCACGCCGCGCGCGGCCTGCTTGACGACGTCGTCGGCGAGGCGGGGCCGGGTCGCGGGGCTGTAGAGGGTGGCTCCCAGGGCCGCCGCCAGCAGGCGGGGCGGGGAGTCGGCGGTGAAGTCGCAGGGCTCGCGGTGGAAGAGCCGCTGCCGCTCTTCGGGGGCGATGTGCCCGAAATGACGCATGAGACTCCCCTATGGCGGCTAGTCGGATCTACGTGATGTGGCCGGTAATAGTACGTACAAATGCATGTCAGGGGTTCCCACCCGGCGTGAAGTTCAGGTAACTCGGCCATGTCGGTTGTCCGCACGTCCCGACGGGGAATCCTCACCCCCGCGTTGTCGTGACCAGGACCGAGAGGGCAGGATGACCGCATGACGCACGCGATGCTGAAGGGGTCGAACATCCCGCTGGACGCCACAGCGGTTCGTGCCGTGCTGCGCTGGACGCCCGGGCAGGGTGTCCCGGACGTGGACGCCTCGGCACTGCTCCTCGGTCCCGACGGCCGTGTGCGATCCGACGAGGACTTCGTCTTCTACAACCAGCCACGTCATCCTTCGGGCAAGGTGTGGCGACTCGGCAAGAAGCGCGTCGCCGAGGGCCTCACCGACACGATCCAGACAGATCTGGCCGGTGTCGAGTCCGGCGTCGGACAGATTCTGCTGGTCGCTTCGGCGGACGGGGTCTCCTTCGACCGCGTACGCTCCCTGCGCATTCTGCTGTACGACGCCTCCGGTGCCGAGGGTGAACCCCTGGCGTACTTCGACATCAAGCCGGAGACGGGTACGGAGACGGCGCTGATCTGCGGCGAGCTGTACCGGCGCGGTGCGGGCTGGAAGTTCCGGGCGCTCGGCGAGGGTTACCCGAACGGTCTGGAGGGGCTGGCCTCCGATTTCGGGATCACGGTGGACGAGTCGGAGCCCGAGACCGCCGCCGCGACCGGGACCGTACCGGAGGCGGCGGACTGGGCCGTCCCGGTGACGTCGCCGGAGGCCTCGGTGCCGCTGCCGGCCGAGCAGCCCGCTCCGGTGCCCCAGCAGCCCGCGTACGGCTATCCGCAGCCGCAGACGGCACCCGCGCAGCCCGCCTACGGCTACCCCCAGCCGGCGAGCCGGCCCGCGTACGGCTATCCGCAGCCGCAGACGGCGCCCGCCGTGCCGCCCGCGTACGGCTTCCCGCAGGCGGTCGGCACGCTGCCCGACCCGGATTTCCGGCTGCCGCCGCAGGGCCCCCAGTTCGTGGGCCGCTGAGCGGCACCACGGGGAGCCGTCCGCCCGGGGCGGCGCCCCACGGCCGGGACGGCGTCCCGGCCTGCGCGGACGCTCCACGCCGGGGCGTGCTCAGCGGTCGACCTTGGACTTGTACCCCCGCCCCCACTGGAGTCCCCAGCCGTACAGCCGGTCGAGTTCGGCCTGGAAGCCGTAGACGAACTTCACCTCGCGGCGCACGGTGATCTCGCCCTTGTTGTTCTCGATCATCACGACCGCGCAGGACCGCGCCTGCGGATGGCGCTCGTCGAGGCCGATCTCGATCCTCGGGCCGTTGCTCGGGTAGAGGGTGATGACGGCGTGCGTACGGTCGAAGGCGGGCGTCTGGTCGTAGATGTAGACGAAGACCAGCAGTCGTTTGATGTCGTCGCGGTGGTCGAGGTTGACGTACGCCGTCTCGCCCGACCCGGAGCCGAAGCGGTCGTCGCCGCTGAGCTTCACGAACGGCGGGCCGTTGATCTCACCGAGGAGGCCGCCCAGCGGCTGCACCACGCCCTTGGTGCCGTCCGTGAGCTCGTACAGCACGCCGAGGTCGAGGTCGACGTTCACCATGCTCTGGGTGTGCGCCTGGACGACGTCCGGCTTGAAGATCTTGAGGGGGTGGCGCAGCAGGCTGCCGCGCTGCTGGCCGCCGCCGATGTCGGAGGTGCGCATCCGCCAGGACAGGTTGATGCGCAGGTTGCCGGTGGCCGCACCCTGTTTGGTGAGCGAGACCGTGTGGCTGCGTTTGGTCAGTTCTATGGAGTTGGTGGCCGCGCTGCCGGAGTCGAAGTCCGTCGTGCGTCCGCGCCACAGCTCGTCCCAGAAGCCCATTGCCGATCCCGCCCCCATGTTGCCTCGATATGCGGCGGGGCGGCCGTGAGGACTGGTCCTCGACAGCCGCCCCGTTCAGAGCGTTCCCTCACCGGGCCCGGGTTCACACCCGTGCGGCGCCGCCCCAGGGGCCGGTGAGCCCGAGAGGCCGTTCGCCACCGGGGGCGAACCGAGCCTCCGAAAAGGGGAGCCCGTCAGACCCCGGACGAGACCTCAGCCTTCTCGTCCGAGGTCGTGCCTTTTCCCTCGGCGGCCGCGAGCGCCTTGTTGCGGCGTACGGACGACCAGAAGGACCAGCCGATCAGGACGACACCGACGAGACCGGTGATGACCTCGTTGATCTGGTACTGGATGGTGACGAGCAGGATCACGGCGAGGGCGCCGATCGCGTAGTGGGCGCCGTGCTCCAGGTAGACGTAGTCGTCGAGGGTGCCCTGGCGGACCAGGTAGACCGTGAGCGAACGGACGTACATGGCGCCGATGCCGAGGCCGAGCGCCATCAGCACGATGTCGTTGGTGATGGCGAAGGCCCCGATGACGCCGTCGAAGGAGAACGACGCGTCCAGGACCTCCAGGTAGAGGAACATGAAGAAGGCGGCCTGGCCGGCCAGGACGACGGCGGGCTTCTTCTTGCCGGTCCGCTCGGCCTCCTCCTCTTCCTCGTGGGTGCGCTCCTCCTCCTCTTCGAGCCGGTCCTCGAAGTAGCCGGAGAGTCCGCCGACGACCATGTACGTGATCAGACCGGCGATGCCGGAGATCAGCACCGTCTGTGCCTTGTCGGCGTGGCCGCCGCCGTGCTGGTGGGCGTGGACCGCGAAGGTGAAGGAGGTGATCAGCAGGACGATCAGGGCGATGCAGACCGACAGCATGTCGACCTTGCCGAGCTTGGCCAGCGGGCGCTCGATCCAGCGCAGCCACTGGATGTCGCGGTCCTCGAAGATGAAGTCGAGGAAGATCATCAGCAGGAACATGCCACCGAAGGCGGCGATCGACGGGTGGGCGTCGGTCACCAGCTGCTGGTACTTGTCCTTGTCGTTCAGCGCGAGATCGACCGCGTCGATCGGGCCGATCTTGGCGCTGATGGCGACGATGACGACGGGGAAGACCAGACGCATACCGAAGACGGCGATCAGTACACCGACCGTGAGGAAGATCTTCTGCCAGAAGGCACTCATCTTCTTCAGGATTCCGGCGTTGACCACCGCGTTGTCGAAGGACAGCGAGATCTCCAGGACGGCCAGGATCGCCACGATGCCAAAGGCGGTCCACCCCCCGTAGAAGGCCGCTGCGACCAGACCGATCGCGGTAATCGCGAACGACCAGCCGAAGGTTTTCAGAAGCACTGGCTACCCAATCATCGTGTGGTGGGGGCACCCCCAAGCGCAGGCTCGGGGAAGGGATTCCCCCGCGCCGTACTCGGCTTTACCTACTGTTGACCACGAAGTCTAGAGGCCCGCCCTCGGCTGGTGCAGGTGGGCCTAGGAAACATTGACTCCGAAGTCGAGGGCGATACCGCGCAATCCGGACGCGTATCCCTGGCCCACCGCGCGGAACTTCCACTCGCTGTTGTAGCGGTACACCTCGCCGAAGATCATCGCGGTCTCCGTGGAGGCGTCCTCGGAGAGGTCGTAGCGGGCGAGCTCCTGTCCGTCGGCCTGGTTCACCACACGGATGAAGGCGTTGCTGACCTGGCCGAAGGTCTGGCCGCGGTTGTCGGCCTCGTGGATGGAGACCGGAAAGACGATCTTGTCGACATTGGCCGGCACCTTGGAGAGGTCGATCAGGATCGACTCGTCGTCGCCCTCGCCCTCACCCGTGAGGTTGTCGCCGGTGTGCTCCACCGAGCCGTCGGGGCTCTTGAGCTGGTTGTAGAAGACGAACCACTCGTCACCGAGCACCCGGCCGGAGTTGCACAGCAGTGCGCTGGCGTCCAGGTCGAAGGGGGCTCCGGTGGTGGAGCGCGCGTCCCAGCCGAGACCGATCATCACGTGTGTGAGGTTCGGTGCGGCCTTGGAGAGGGAGACATTGCCTCCCTTGGCGAGCGTGACGCCCATGATCTGATTCCTCCCCGGTGAAGCGTTCACTCAGTCCTGCGGGCGGTGTCCCCGCCGTTCCCGGCCGGCCCGTCCGCTCGGTCCGGGTCCGGGGGGTGTCTTCCCCGGGCACGGCACAGCATGCGCGCGGCGCCCCGGCGCTCATATGTCGCACACGGGGTGCACAGATATCGGGCAGGCCCGGCACCGCACCCGAAGAGGCGCGGCGCCGGGCCGAGGAGCCGGAGGCCGTGGTCCGTGACCCAGCGCGGGGGCAGGGCCGTACGGCCGGGGGCTCGACGCCGGAGTACGGCTCAGACGTTGACGCCGAAGTCCTGCGCGATGCCGCGCAGACCCGAGGCGTAACCCTGGCCGATGGCGCGGAACTTCCACTCCGCGCCGTTGCGGTACAGCTCGCCGAAGACCATGGCGGTCTCCGTGGAGGCGTCCTCGGAGAGGTCGTAGCGGGCGATCTCGGCCTCGCCGGCCTGGTTCACCACGCGGATGAACGCGTTGCGGACCTGGCCGAAGGACTGCTGGCGGTTCTCGGCGTCGTAGATCGAGACCGGGAACACGATCTTCTGGACGTCGGCCGGGACGGCGGCGAGATTCACCTTGATCTGCTCGTCGTCGCCCTCGCCCTCACCGGTGATGTTGTCGCCGGTGTGCTCGACCGAGCCGTCCGGGCTCTTCAGGTTGTTGAAGAACACGAAGTTCTGGTCGGAGCTGACCTTGCCGTCCGCGTTCGTGAGGATGGCGCTGGCGTCGAGGTCGAAGTCGACGCCGGTCGTCGTACGGGCGTCCCATCCCAGACCGACGATGACCGCGGTCAGTCCCGGGGCCTCCTTGGTCAGCGATACGTTGCCGCCCTTGCTGAGGCTGACTCCCACGAGTCCTCCCATTGGTGTCCGGGGGCGGGGAGCCCCGTCGTGCGTTGGTATCGGATCAACGTGTCGATCCTAGTGACGGGTTCCCGCACCCTGCAGGCCCTGCGACCGAAGAATCACAGGGTGTCGAGCGCCTTCACGTACTCGTTCAGGTCACGCGCGTCCGGCAGACCGTTGACCACGGTCCAGCGCACGACGCCCGCCTTGTCGATGATGAAGGTGCCGCGCACGGCACACCCCTTGTCCTCGTCGAAGACGCCGTACGCGCGTGAAGTGTTGCCGTGCGGCCAGAAATCGGAGAGCAGCGGGTAGTCCAGGCCCTCCTGCTCGGCGAAGACACGCAGGGTGTGGATGGAGTCGTTGGAGACGGCCAGCAGCTGGACGTCGTCGTTGACGAACTTCGGCAGTTCGTCGCGCAGGGCGCACAACTCGCCGGTGCACACACCGGTGAACGCGAACGGATAGAAGAGCAGCACCACGTTCTTCGCACCGCGGAAGTCGGACAGCTTCACGGTGGCGCCGTGGTTGTCCCTGAGCTCGAAGTCCGGTGCCTCGGTGCCGACCTCGATCGCCATACTCACACGCTTCCCTTCCAGGGGGCTGTTCGGGTGACGACCACCCTACGCAGGGAGGTCCGGGCGTCCCGGCCCGGCCCATGACCGAGGCCCCGGGGGGGGGGGCGGCCCCGCCGGGGGGGGGGCCCACACATGTAGTGGGGAGGACTCGGGGACAGACCCGAGCAGGTGGAGTGTGGGGGGGGGCCGCGCG
>NZ_JBHWEL010000012.1:34451-39454 GCF_042734135.1 Streptomyces sp. NPDC059668
CCTCTCCGCCCGGGGGGGGGGGGGGGTGTTTGTGTGAGACCCCCCCCCGGCGCGCGCGGGGCCCCGCGGCGGGGGCGGCGCGGGCGGGGGCCTCGCACACATGGATGCTCTGCGGCAGACGGAGCGACAGCTCAGCGCTTCGACTTGGGCGTGGCCAGACGCGTGCCCGACCACTCCTTCCCCACGGAAATGCTCTTCGTCTGGGAGAGGCCTGCGGTCTGGGCGGCGTCATTGATGTCGCTGGGCTCGACGTAGCCGTCCCTGCCGGTCTTCGGGGTCAGCAGCCAGATCATGCCGCCGTCCTCAAGGAGACCGATGGCGTCCACCAGGGCATCCGTAAGGTCGCCGTCCTCGTCGCGGAACCACAGCAGTACGACGTCAGCGACGTCGTCGTAGTCCTCATCGACCAGGTCCTGGCCGATCAACGATTCGATACCTTCACGGAGGTCGTGGTCAACGTCGTCGTCGAAGCCGATCTCCTGGACCACCTGTCCGGGCTCGAACCCCAGCCTGCCGGCCGGGTTGGTCCGCTCCTCCGCGTGGTCCGCGGTCGCGCTCACGGCTTGCCTCCTGATCATGTTTCGGTAGATGTCTCAGCCACGCGCGTGCGCGAAGCATTGGCCGTAGTCCACACGGGCGGGGCGGATCGCGCAAGTACCCGGCCGTCGAGACCGCCGAAACGGTGACGATCCCGGCAGTGTCGACGCAACTCCAGTCGGCGAATCACGGCCATAGGTGACGCACACCACACCTTTCTGCCCCATTTGCGAAGTTCGGAACCCTTGGAGCGTACGAGACCCGAACGACTTTGCGGAACGCGTCACGGAGTGAGCGTATCGTTGCGTTTTGGTCTGGCCCGTCCCGGCGATCTGCGGGAATGTCTCGGTTACCTATCGGTAGAGATGACGATTCCGTTCGCGAGGTACACGATTGGGGAACGGTGCCGAGACACCGTGAATCCGCCCCAGACAGCGCCCGGAAAGCTCTCACTCGGCCCCCCGGGCAGCCTTCAGACAGCCCTCTGACAGCGAAGGAACAGCGTGGCTTCCGGATCCGATCGCAATCCGATCATCATTGGCGGCCTTCCCAGTCAGGTCCCGGACTTCGACCCCGAAGAGACACAGGAGTGGCTCGACTCGCTCGACGCCGCCGTCGACGAGCGCGGTCGCGAGCGCGCCCGCTATCTGATGCTGCGGCTCATCGAGAGGGCCCGCGAGAAGCGCGTGGCCGTGCCCGAGATGCGCAGCACGGACTACGTCAACACCATCGCCACCAAGGACGAGCCGTTCTTCCCCGGCAACGAGGAGATCGAGCGCAGGATCCTCAACGCGACGCGCTGGAACGCGGCCGTGATGGTGTCCAGGGCCCAGCGCCCGGGCATCGGCGTCGGCGGCCACATCGCCACCTTCGCCTCCTCCGCCTCGCTCTACGACGTCGGCTTCAACCACTTCTTCCGCGGCAAGGACGGGGGCGACGGCGGTGACCAGATCTTCTTCCAGGGGCACGCGTCCCCCGGTATCTACGCCCGCGCGTTCCTGCTCGACCGGCTGAGCGAGCAGCGGCTCGACGCGTTCCGCCAGGAGAAGTCGAAGGCGCCGTACGGGCTGTCGTCGTACCCGCACCCGCGGCTGATGCCGGACTTCTGGGAGTTCCCGACCGTCTCGATGGGTCTCGGCCCGCTCGGCGCGATCTTCCAGGCGCGGATGAACCGCTACATGGAGGCGCGCGGCATCGCGGACACCTCCGCGTCGCACGTCTGGGCGTTCCTCGGGGACGGCGAGATGGACGAGCCGGAATCGCTCGGACAGCTGTCCATCGCGGCTCGCGAGGGCCTCGACAACCTGACCTTCGTGGTCAACTGCAACCTCCAGCGTCTCGACGGGCCGGTACGCGGCAACGGCAAGATCATCCAGGAGCTGGAGTCGCAGTTCCGGGGTGCCGGATGGAACGTCATCAAGCTGGTCTGGGACCGCAGTTGGGACCCGCTGCTGGCGCAGGACCGCGACGGCATCCTCGTCAACAAGCTGAACACCACGCCCGACGGCCAGTTCCAGACGTACGCCACCGAGACCGGTTCGTACATCCGCGACCACTTCTTCGGCGACGACCACCGGCTGCGCGCCATGGTCGAGGGCATGACCGACGCCCAGATCCTGCACCTGGGCCGCGGTGGTCACGACCACAAGAAGATCTTCGCGGCGTTCTCGGCGGCCAAGGCGCACACGGGCCAGCCGACGGTGATCCTGGCGCAGACGGTCAAGGGCTGGACGCTCGGCCCGAACTTCGAGGGCCGCAACGCCACGCACCAGATGAAGAAGCTGACGGTCGCCGACCTCAAGGGCTTCCGTGACCGCCTGCACCTGCCGATCTCGGACAAGGAGCTGGAGGACGGCGCGCCGCCGTACTACCACCCGGGCCGCAACTCCGAAGAGATCCAGTACATGCACGACCGGCGCAAGGGGCTCGGCGGGTACGTCCCGACGCGTGTCGTGCGCGCGAAGCCGCTCCAGCTGCCCGAGGACAAGACGTACGCGAGTGTGAAGAAGGGGTCCGGTCAGCAGTCGATCGCCACGACCATGGCGTTCGTACGGCTTCTGAAGGACCTCATGCGGGACAAGGAGATCGGCAAGCGGTTCGTGCTGATCGCGCCCGACGAGTACCGCACCTTCGGCATGGACTCCTTCTTCCCGAGCGCGAAGATCTACAACCCGCTCGGCCAGCAGTACGAGTCCGTGGACCGCGATCTGCTGCTCGCGTACAAGGAGTCGCCGACCGGCCAGATGCTGCACGACGGCATCTCGGAGGCGGGCTGCACCGCCTCGCTGATCGCCGCGGGTTCGGCGTACGCCACGCACGGCGAGCCGCTGATCCCCGTCTACGTCTTCTACTCGATGTTCGGTTTCCAGCGCACCGGTGACCAGTTCTGGCAGATGGCCGACCAGCTGGCGCGCGGTTTCGTGCTCGGCGCGACCGCCGGACGTACGACGCTGACCGGCGAGGGACTGCAGCACGCGGACGGCCACTCCCAGCTGCTCGCCTCGACGAACCCGGGCTGTGTCGCGTACGACCCGGCCTACGGCTTCGAGATCGCGCACATCGTGAAGGACGGCCTGCGCCGGATGTACGGTCCGGACGCGGAGGACGTCTTCTACTACCTCACCGTCTACAACGAGCCGATCCAGCACCCGGCGGAGCCGGCCGACGTCGACGTGGAGGGCATCCTCAAGGGTGTCCACCGCTTCAGCCGGGGCACGTCGGGCTCGATCCCGGCGCAGATCCTGGCGTCCGGCGTCGCGGTTCCGTGGGCGCTGGAGGCGCAGCGCATCCTCGCCGCCGACTGGAACGTCAGGGCGGACGTCTGGTCGGCGACCTCGTGGAACGAGCTGCGGCGCGAGGCCGTCGAGGTGGAGCGGCACAATCTGCTGCACCCCGAGGAGGAGCAGCGTGTGCCGTACGTGACGCGGAAGCTGAGCGGTTCCGAGGGACCGTTCGTGGCCGTGTCGGACTGGATGCGATCGGTTCCCGACCAGATCGCGCGCTGGGTGCCGGGGACGTACCAGTCGCTGGGCGCGGACGGTTTCGGCTTCGCGGACACCCGCGGGGCGGCGCGGCGCTTCTTCCACATCGACGCGCCGTCGATCGTGGTCGCGGTGCTGACCGAGCTGGCCCGTGAGGGCAAGGTCGACCGGTCGGTGCTGAAGCAGGCGATCGACCGCTACCAGCTGCTGGAAGTGGCGGCGGCCGACCCCGGGGCCGCGGGCGGCGACGCGTAGGTCCCGCGTACATCGGTCCCGCGAGGGGCGGCGGAGCCCGGAGCTCCGCCGCCCCTCCGTCTTTCTTCCTACGATGCGGGTATGAAGGAGCTATCGGCACAGGTCCGTTGGGAGCAGCGCACGCAACGGCCCCTGCTGGCGCTCGCGGTGGCATTCGCCCTGGCCTACGCCGTGCCGATCGTGGACAGTGACGCCTCCCGCGCCGTGGCGGTGGCGTGCACGGTGGTGGAGTGGACGGTGTGGGGGGCGTTCGCCGCCGACTATCTCGTCCGGCTCCTGCTCGTCCGGCGTCGCAAGGAGTTCGTCCGGACGCACTGGATGGACCTGTGCGCGGTGATCCTGCCGATCCTTCAGCCGCTGCGGCTGCTGCGGCTGGTGGCCACGCTGACGCTGGTCGGGCGGCGGGCCCGGATGGCCTCGCAGATCCGGCTGACGACGTACGTCGGGGGTGCGGTGATCGGACTGCTCATGTTCGGTTCGCTCGCGGTGCTGTCGGTGGAACGGGACTCGCCGAACGGGAACATCCGCACGCTGGGCGACGCGGTGTGGTGGTCGTTCACGACGATGACCACGGTGGGGTACGGGGACCACGCGCCGACCACCGGGATGGGCCGGGTCCTCGCGGTCGGTCTGATGCTCTCCGGTATCGCCCTGCTCGGTGTCGTCACCGCCAACATCGCGGCGTGGTTCATCTCGCGCTTCGAGAAGGACGACGTGGAGGAGCGCCGGCAGACGGCGGCGATCGAGGCACTGACGGACGAGGTGCGGGCACTGCGTGCGGAGGTCGCCGCGCTGTCGGGCGCCCGGGAGGTCGTCCGGCCCCCCGCGTCCGGGGTGACGGAGGAACCCGCGCGCTGACCGGCGCGGGGCGCCCGCTCGGCGGGGTCGACCGTGGCGGAGTCACCCGTGGCGGGGTCGGCCGTGGCCGGTCGTGTGTTCTCGGTCCCGGTGGGATCGCATCGTCCCCGGGCTCCGCGGAGAGGCGCCGTCGCTCCGCGGTACTGCGGGCGCGCTGCCCCCCTCCGACAGCGCGCCGCAGATCCGTTCGCCCCCTTGTTCGTGCGGAGGGCGTGACCCACTGTGACCTGCGGTGCGCGTCGAACGGGCGGGATCTTGTGCGGGGGGCCCCCCCGGGGGGGGCACCCCCCACCAAATCTGGGACCCCCGCGCGGAGGGGGGGGTCGCGGGGGGGGGCCCCCGGGCCTTGGTGCGGGGCCGGCGCCCCCGGGG
>NZ_JBHWEL010000012.1:39464-53295 GCF_042734135.1 Streptomyces sp. NPDC059668
GTCCAACCTTCCTCTCCCCCTGAACGGGAATGCGGTCCGCGAGGCGGGGCAGGCGCCTCCCGGCACGGGCGGGGGGGCCGGGGCGCCCGCGCGGGCGGTGGGGGGGCCCCCCCCGCGGGGCGCCCACCGCACAAGAAAAGGTGACACCGCGCCGGAAAGGGTGGCATCGCGCGGGAGACGCCGGTCAGATGTGACCGGCTCCGGCGCCCGCGGCGTCCGCGTTCTCGCCCCGCTTGGTGAGCAGTGCGACGAAGACCGCCACCACCGCCACGACCGCCGCGACCAGGCAGGCCAGGCTCATGCCGGAGATGAACGTGTCGTGGGCGACGGTCGTGATCTTCTCCGCGAGCTGCGGCGGGGTGCCCTTGGCCACCGGCGCGGCGCCGACCTGGACGGCCTGCGAGGCCTGGTCGAGCTGGGCCGGGGTGAGCGGCGGAAGTTTGGCGGCGGCCCAGTTGCCCGCGAGGTCGCCGTCGACCTTGGAGGCCATCACGGCGCCCAGGACCGCCGTGCCGAGGCTGCCGCCGATCTGCATCGCGGCCTGCTGGAGACCGCCGGCGACACCGGAGAGCTCCATCGGCGCGTTGCCCACGATGACCTCGGTGGCGCCGACCATGACCGGGGCGAGCCCCAGGCCGAGACCGGCGAACCAGAGCGACATGACGGCGCCGCTGGTGCCCGTGTCCAGCGTGGACATGCCGTACATGGAGATCGCGGTGAGGGCCATGCCGCCCGCCAGCGGGATGCGCGGGCCCGTCTTGGTGATCAGGGCGCCGGCCACCGGGGAGCCCACGATCATCATTCCGGTGAGCGGGAGCAGGTGCAGTCCGGCGTCGACCGGGCTCATGCCGTGCACGTTCTGAAGGTAGAAGGTGACGAAGAACAGGCCGCCCAGGAAGGCGATGGCCATCAGCACCATGAGGACCACGCCCGCCGACAGCGGTACGGAGCGGAACAGTCCCAGCGGGATGAGCGGCTCCGCGACCCGGGTCTCCCAGAGAGCGAACAGCGCGAAGCCGAGCACCGAGGCGCCGAGGAAGGCCCAGGTCAGGCCGGAGCCCCAGCCCCAGGCCGGGGCCTTGATGAGCGCCCAGACCAGGCAGAACATGGCACCGGAGAGCAGGGCGATACCGGGGATGTCGAAGGAACGCGGGGCGTTCTGCGCGCGGTGGTCGGTCAGGATCAGCAGGCCGAGGACCAGTGCGGCGACACCGACCGGGACGTTGATGAAGAAGACCGACTGCCAGCTCACGTGCTGGACCAGCAGGCCGCCGAGGATCGGGCCGCCCGCGGTGGAGGCGCCGATGACCATGCCCCAGATGCCGATCGCCATGTTCAGCTTCTCGGCCGGGAAGGTGGCCCGCAGCAGGCCGAGCGCGGCCGGCATGAGCAGCGCGCCGAACAGACCCTGGAAGACACGGAAGGTGACCACCAGGGCGATACTGTCGGACAGACCGATGGCCCCGGAGGCCGCGGCGAAGCCGACCACACCGATCAGGAAGGTCTGACGGTGCCCGAAGCGGTCGCCGAGCTTGCCCGCGGTGATCAGGGTGACCGCGAGCGCGAGGAAGTATCCGTTGGTGATCCACTGGACGTCGGCGAAGCTCGCGCCCAGGTCCTTCTGGATGGCCGGGTTGGCGATGGCGACGATGGTGCCGTCCAGGGCGACCATCATGACGCCGACGGCCACGGTGAACAGGGTGAACCACGGGTGGCCGCGGAGCCCGGAGGCCTTCGGCGGATCCGACGGGGCGACCGGCGTCCTGTCTCCGGACCCCGCCGTGTCGATGGTGGTCTGACTAGTCATGCGCCGAGGCTAGTGACAGCCGCTGACAGTTGACAAACCAATTCACAAGTCGGTAACTGTCACGTCACTCACGAGTACGCTGAGCTGGACGGGAGAACGGAAGAGGACCCCATGGACACGACCCCCGTCACACAGATGGCGCCGCGTCCGGGCCTGCGCGAGCGCAAGAAGCAGCGCACCCGGGACGCGCTGCTGCGGGCCGCCCTCGAACTGTTCGTCACACAGGGCTACGAACGCACGACCGTGGACGAGATCGCCGAGGCCGTCGACGTGTCCCAGCGCACCTTCTTCCGTTACTTCGCGGGCAAGGAGGACGTCGCCCTGTTCACCCAGGGCATCGCGGAGTCGCGCTTCCTCGCCGCCGTCCGCGAACGCCCGCCCCACGAAGCCCCGTTGGAGACACTGCGCGGCGCCGTGCTGGAGGGCTGGGACACCATCAGCGAGGCGGTCGAGGCGGTGGTCCCGATCGAACTGCACATGCGCGCCCATCAGTTGATCGAGGCGACGCCCGCGCTGCTCGCCGCCCACCTGCGCCGCTCCGCCGAGCTGGAGGACGAGATCGCCCGGGTGATCGCCGAACGCGAGGGAGTCGACGTGGACACGGATCCGAGACCTCGGGTCGCGGTGGCCGTGTTCTGCGGTGTGATGCGGGTGACGCACCGGATGTGGGGCGCGGGCGAGGACGGCAGCGTCGAGGCGATCCGCGCGCTGACCGTCGCGCATCTCGACCATCTGGGGCCCGCATTGGCGGAGAAGTGGCGCACGGAATGAGCAACTCCGCACACACAACGTCACTATTTATCTGAAACTGAACCCGCTTTGCCCCAATTACCCCGCCAGAAACGTGATCCCGGCCACTCGTTTAACGGGAGGCACCCCTCTTCTCCTAGGGTGTCCTCTCAGTGACTTCCTTCGACACATCTCCCCAACTGAACGTCTGGCGCGCGTTGCTCGCGCTGGCCGTGGTTTTCGTGATGCTGGCCACCAGTGGCTGGACCGCGGTCCACAGCCATCGGGGGGCAACCCCCCTCCAGGCGTCCCGCTCCGCGTGGGAGCACGGCCGGGTCGCCGGGCACGCTCTCCCGGACCCCGCCTCCGCGCCGAGCCGCCTGTCCCGCTTCTTCGCCTCGCTCGACGCCCACCAGCGCGGCCGTCTGGCGCACCGCTACCCGCTCGCGGTCGGCAACATGAACGGCGCGCCCGTGCGGCTGCGCTACACGGCCAACCGCGTCGCCATCGGACAGCAGCGCAGGATCGAGCTCGGGCGCATGCACGACAACCGGCTCTCGTCCCTCGGGCAGCAGGAGGCCGGCCGCCGCATGCACCGCTACGAGGCGATGCTGCACAAGGGCCGCACCTTCCTCGCCTTCGATCCCATGGGCTCGGGCCGGGTCGCCGAGGTCTTCGGCGACCTCGACAGGGCCCAGCGGATCTCCGTCGTGGTACCCGGCGTCGACACCGACCTGCTCACCTTCCAGCGCACCAACAAGAAGTACTCGGCGCCGGTCGGCATGGCGACCTCCCTGTACGAGGCGGAGCGCGCGGCGAGCCCCGCGACGCGTACGGCGGTGATCGCCTGGGCCGACTACACGACGCCCAGCGGACTCGGCATGGACGCGGCCACCGGTGTCCGCGCGCAGGAGGGCGCGGTCCGGCTGAACGCGCTGCTGCGCGCGCTGCCCGGCAAGGCCCCCGTCGCCCTGTACTGCCACAGCTACGGCTCCGTGCTCTGCGGCGTCGCCGCCCACACGCTGCCCTCCCGGGTCTCCGACGTGGCGGTCGCGGGCAGCCCCGGCATGCGTGCCGACAAGGCCTCGGCGCTGCACACCACGGCCCGGGTCTGGGCGATGCGGGACTCCGACGACTGGATCCAGGACGTCCCGTACCTCGAGTTCGGCGGCCTGGGACACGGCGCCGACCCGGTGTCGAAGGCGTTCGGCGCGCGGGTGCTGTCCGCCCGGGGGGCGAAGGGCCACGGCGGCTATTTCGAACCCGGTACGGAGAGCCTGCGCAACTTCGCGGACATCGGCATTGGCGCGTACGACACGGTGCGGTGCGCGCACGACGACGACACCTGCCGGCGGGATCTGCCCGACACCTCGGCGGCAGGACGCGCGTAGAGGACGGAAGAAGTGCGGCCCGCCCGAGGAGGGGACTCCGGCGGGCGCGCCGCTTACGATGGCCCGCATGGGTGACGTACTGGCCGGATTTCATGCCGCCTGGGAGTTCGAGTCCGACTCCGTGCTCATCCGCTTCGAGCGGGGGATCCGTAC
Source organism: Streptomyces sp. NPDC059668 (assembly GCF_042734135.1). NCBI lineage: Bacteria > Bacillati > Actinomycetota > Actinomycetes > Kitasatosporales > Streptomycetaceae > Streptomyces > Streptomyces sp. NPDC059668. Next base: position 43,545 of record NZ_JBHWEL010000012.1, read on the forward strand.
TCCGAAGCTGTTCCAGGCGCTCGGCGAACGCCGGGTTCCCCTGGAGGCGATCGAGGCGGTCGCACTGACGCCGGGCAGGCGCGGCACGGTCGTGCTGCACGCGGTTCCCAGGGCGGGCGCCGATCCGCTGATGGACGCGGCCGCCGGGCAGCTGAAGGAGGGGGCCGACCCCTACCGGCTGGTGCTGCCCACCGACCGGGAGACCCTCGCCGAGTACTACGCGGACGAGCTGCGCGCCGGGCTCACCGGGGACACCGGACCCGCCGAGCGCTACCTCGTCGCGGCGCCGCAGGCACCGATGCGGTTCAAGGCGTACGACGGGAGGGCCGCCTTCGACGGCAGCTCGGTCTCCTTCCGCTGGTTCTGGACCGGCGCGTCCTCCGCCAAGTGGAAGGCCGGCGACCAGATCTTCCCGGTCGCCGGACTGAGCGGCGTCGAGTGGCGCTCCCCCGAGGTCTTCGAGGGCCATCTGCGGCTGCTCCGCCGCGAGCCCGCCGTCGCCCAGCCGGCCCAGGCCGACCAGGATCCGGCCGCCGTCGTCTTCGGGCTCGGTTACGGGCCCGTCCACGAGTCGCTGCCGTTCGCGGCCTCGGTGCTCGCCGCCGTACGGGCCTCGGGCCCCGCACCGGTGACCTCGGTCCCCGCTCCCCGCCGCGACCCGGCCGACATCGCCGACCGCATCCGCCACCTCGGCGAGCTGCACGAGGCCGGGCTGGTCACGGACGAGGAGTTCACGAGGAAGAAGGCGGAGCTGCTGGCGGAGCTGTGAGACGCGCCGGCCGCCGCGCTCCTACTCCCGCCCCGCCGACGAGAACGACATGTCCGCGTACCGGTCCCCCGCCACCTTCGAGGCGATCGGTTCCAGCAGCGCCATCTCCTCGTCACCGAGCACGATCCGCGTGGCCGCCGTGTTCTCCTCGACCCGGCCGCGCCTGCGCGTCCCCGGAATCGGCACCGCCGCCACCCCGTACGACGCGGCCCGCCGCTGGAGCCAGGCCAGCGCTATCTGGCCGAGGGAGGCGCCGTGCGCCTCGGCCAGCGCGCGCACCGGCTCCAGCAGGGCGGCGTTGACGGCCGCGTTGTCGCCCGTGAAGCGGGGCTGCTGACGGCGGAAGTCGGTGTCGGTGAGATCCGTGTCGGCGTTCGCGAACGATCCGGTCAGGAAACCGCGCCCGAGCGGCGAGTACGGGACGAGCGCCACGCCCAGCTCCCGGGCCGCCGGAACGACGCCCGCCTCGATGTCCCGGCTGAACAGCGACCACTCCGACTGCACGGCCGTGATCGGGTGCACGGCCTGCGCGGCGCGCAGCTCCCCGCCGGTGACCTCGCTGAGCCCGAGGTGCTTGACCTTGCCCTCGCGCACCAGCTCGGACATGACCCCGACGGTCTCCTCGATGGGGATCTTCACGTCACGGCGGTGCATGTAGTAGAGATCGATCACGTCGACGTCCAGCCGCTTCAGGCTCGCCTCGACGGCCTGGCGGATGTACGGGGCGTCGTTGCGGACGACCCGCGTCGTCGGGTTGTCCGGCGGGATCGAGAGGGCGAACTTCGTCGCGATGACGAGCTCGTCGCGGTGCGCCTTGAAGAACGGCGAGAGGAACCGCTCGTTCTCGCCCTGGCCGTAGGCGTCGGCGGTGTCGAAGAGCGTGACGCCGAGTTCCAGCGCCCGCTCCAGGGTGGCCCGCGCCTCGACGGCGTCGGTGGGCCCGTACGCGAAGCTCATGCCCATGCAGCCCAGGCCCTGCGCCCCGACCTCGGGGCCGTCGGTACCGAGCCGTGTCTTCGCGATCTTGCTGTCCGTCATCAGGACCTCTCCGACGCCAGGGGCCGCCCGGCGTCCGCATAGAAACTGATCTTGTGGTCGAGGACCGCCAGGGTGTCCTGGAGCTCGGCGATCCGCGCCTTCACGTCCCGGCGGGTGGCTTCCAGGAGTTCGAAGCGCGCGAGGTAGGTGTCGTCGCCCTCCCGCACCAGTTCCGCGTACCGCACCATGTCGGCGACCGGCATCCCGGTGAGCCGGAGCTTGCCGACGAGGCTCAGCCAGTCCAGGTCGCGGTTGCTGTACCGGCGCTGCCCGGTGTGCGAGCGGTCGATGTGCGGCATGAGACCGATCCGCTCGTACCAGCGCAGGGTGTGCGCGGACAGGCCGGTGAAGGCGACGACCTCGCTGATCGTGTAGCTGTCCTGGCCGTCCGGGCGCCGCTGCCGCTCGGGAGGCGCCGCGCACACATCGGCCCGGGTGCCGGTCTCGGCGGCCTCGGCCGTGGTCTCCATCACCGTCATGACCTCCACGCTAAAACCTTGGAGTGCACTCCAAGCAAGCGGAATCCGGTAAAAGGCGACCACCGCAAAACCGGGGGACGTGCGCGGGGTGCGCTGGCTACCGTGCGGATCATGATTCTCGTACGCCGTGCCGTGCCCGAGGACGCACCGGAAGTCCTCCGCCTGCGCCAGATCATGCTCGACTCGGTCTTCCCCACCGACGGCTCCACCGAGTGGCACGCCGGGTCGCTCCCGACGATACGCGGCAGGCTGGCCCGTCCCGAGGGCGACTTCGCGGCCTTCGTCGTCGACCACCCGGACCGGCCGGGCGCGCTGGCCGCGCTCGTCGCCGGGACCGTCGAGTACCGGATCGGGCGGTCCGGCAATCCGCGGGGCGCGGTCGGTCACGTCTTCAGCGTCGCCACCGACCCCGACGTGCGGCGCCTGGGGTACGCGCGGGCCTGCATGGAGACGCTGCTCGACTGGTTCCGCGAACGGGACGTGCCCCAGGTCGACCTCAACGCCTCCGCCGAGGCCGAGCCCCTGTACGCGTCCCTCGGGTTCGTGCGCAAGCCGGACCCCTCGATGCGGCTTCGGCTGTGAGCCGCTTAGGCTCGTACCCATGTCCCTGCGCAGCCTGGCGTTGATCGAGAACTGGCCCGTCCCCACGGCCGCGGCGGCCGTCGTCCGCGCGGACGGCACGGTGACGGGGTCGCACGGCCCGGTCGACCACCCCTTCCCCCTCGCCTCGGTCACCAAGCCGCTGGCCGCGTACGCCGCGCTCGTCGCGTACGAGGAGGGGGCCGTCGACCTCGACGAACCGGCGGGTCCGGCCGGTTCGACGGTCCGTCACCTCCTCGCGCACACCTCGGGACTCGCCTACGACGAGCACCGGGTGACGTCCCGGCCCGGGGAGCGACGGCTGTACTCCAACGCCGGGTTCGAGGTCCTCGGGGACCACATCGCCAAGGCGACGGACATCCCCTTCCCGGAATACCTGCGGCAGGCGGTGCTGGAGCCGCTGGGCATGACGGGGACATCGCTGAACGGCTCGCCCGCGAGGGACGGGGTGTCGACGGTGGCGGACCTCGTGCGGTTCGCCGCGGAGGTCCAGGCGCCGCGGCTGCTCGATCCGCGGACGGTGGCGGACGCGATGACCGTGCAGTTCCCCGGCACGAAGGGGGTGCTGCCGGGATTCGGCCACCAGAACCCCAACGACTGGGGGCTCGGTTTCGAGATCCGTGACTCCAAGTCCCCGCACTGGACGGGCGCCTCGTCCTCGCCGCGCACCTTCGGCCACTTCGGGCAGTCCGGTACGTTCCTGTGGATCGACCCGGTGGTGGGCGCCGCGTGCGTCGCCCTCACGGACCGGGCGTTCGGACCCTGGGCTGCGGAGGCGTGGGCGCCGTTCACGGACGCGGTCCTCTCCGAGCTGCGGGGCTGACACGGCTGCGGGACACGGAGGGTGGTTCTTCGGGTGCGGCTGGGCGGGGGCTGGTCGCACGGTTGCCCGCGAACCACAGGACACCGGGCGCGCGGCCAGGCTTTCAGGGGCGCGGGGAACCGCGCGACCAGCCCCCACGCACCCGCGGCCGAAAGACCACCGCACGAAATCCGGGGTCGCCGGTCTCAGCGCGAGGCCGTCATCTCCCACAGCAACAGCTCCGCGGGAGCCGTCGCCACCGCCTCCAGATCCTTCGCGTCCCGGACCCGCGCCGCGTCGCCCGGCCCCAGCTCCGCGCCGTCCAGCCGCACCTCGCCCCGCACCGCGTGCACGTACACGAACGCCGCGTCCGGGACCGCCGTCCGCTCCCCCGCCGCCAGCCGCCGCACGTGCAGCATCGCCCCGGCCTCCGGGACCGCGTACGGCGTGGAGTCCGCGATGCCGTGGACGACCTCGTAGGACGGGACGCCGCCGGGCGCGACCGGAGCCAGCCACATCTGCACGAACACGAGCGGTCCCGGCCCGTCGTTGCGCTCCACGTGCCGGATGCCGGCCGCCGCGCTCAGCCGCTGCACGTCCCCGGCCCGCACCAGCGACTCGTGGCCGGCCGAGTCCCGGTGGGTCAGCTCCCCCTCCACCACCCACGTGACAATCTCGGTGTGGCTGTGCGGGTGCTCGTCGAAACCCGCGCCGGGCGCGAGCCGTTCCTCGTTGCAGGCGATCACCGCACCGAAGCGGAGGTTGTCCGGGTCGTAGTGCGGACCGAAGGAGAAGGCGTGCAGCGAGGAGATCCCGGCCGCCGGGTCCCCTCCTCGGTAGCGCTCGTCAGCGCGCCGTACCTCGATCACATCCGCCACATCCGCCACTTCCGACAGCGCCGTACGTCCGTCACGACCCCCACCGTAGCCCCGCTCCCCTTCCTCCCCGCCCCGATGGGAGACCCGCCGCCGCACGGCTCCGTCCTGATAAGGCAGTCTTGTCCCGTGCCCGAACCCGAACGCAGCAACCCCGAGCGCCCAGCGCACGACATCCACACGCACTCAGCGACCCTGAAGCGGCTGGAGAAGTCGTCCGGAAGCCTCGCCGCGCAGGCCATCGCGCGGATGGACGAGACGCTGCCGTGGTACCGGGCCATGCCACCGGAGAACCGCTCCTGGATCGGGCTCGTCGCCCAGGCCGGCATCGCCGCCTTCACCGAGTGGTTCCGGCGTCCCGACGCGCCCCAGGCCATCTCCACCGACGTCTTCGGCACCGCCCCCCGCGAGCTGACCAGGGCGATCACTCTGCGCCAGACCGTCGAGATGGTGCGGACGACGATCGAGGTGATGGAGAGCGCCATCGACGAGGTGGCCGCCCCCGGCGACGAGTCGGTGCTGCGCGAGGCCCTCCTCGTCTACGCCCGGGAGATCGCCTTCGCCACCGCCCAGGTCTACGCGCAGGCCGCCGAGGCACGCGGCGCCTGGGACGCCCGGCTGGAGTCCCTGGTGGTGAACGCCGTGCTCTCCGGCGAGGCCGACGAGGGCGCCGTCTCCCGCGCCGCCGCCCTCGGCTGGAATTCCCCCGAACACGTCTGCGTGGTGCTGGGTACGGCGCCCGACGGTGACAGCGAGCTGACCGTCGAGGCCATCAGGCGGGCGGCCAGGCACGCCAAGTTGCAGGTGCTGACCGGGGTGCTCGGGGACAGGCTCGTGGTGATCGCGGGCGGCAGCGACAACCCGCTCGGGGTCGCCAAGTCACTGATCGGCCCGTACGCCGCCGGGCCCGTCGTCGCCGGGCCGATCGTGCCCGACCTGCTCGCCGCGACCCGCTCCGCGCAGGCCGCCGCGGCCGGCCTGAAGGCGTGTTTCGCCTGGCAGGACGCCCCGCGCCCGGTCCTCGCCGACGATCTGCTGCCGGAGCGCGCGATCGCCGGAGATCCCGCGGCCCGTGAGCAACTGGTGGAGGAGATCTACAGACCACTCGAGGAAGCCGGCTCCGCGCTGCTCGAAACCCTCAGTGTCTATCTGGAACAGGCGAGCAGCCTCGAAGGCGCGGCCCGAATGCTCTTCGTTCACCCCAACACCGTGCGCTACCGGCTACGACGTGTGACTGACGTCACCGGTTGGTCACCCTCGGATGTACGATCCGCCTTCACGCTGCGGATCGCGCTCATCCTGGGACGTCTGGCCGATGGAGATCCCCAGACGTAGGCATTTGTCGAAGCCCTACAATTCCCCTTCGTGTTCTTCGTCCCTGTCCCCACGGGCGGCCGTGGCCGTCCACAAGAGAGAGTGTGAGAGTGCTCGTACTCGTCGCTCCCGGCCAGGGCGCCCAGACGCCCGGCTTCCTGACTCCCTGGCTCGATCTCCCCGGTGCCGCCGACCGCCTCGCCGCGTGGTCGGACGCCATCGGTCTCGACCTTGCCCACTACGGCACGCAGGCCGACGCGGACGCGATCCGGGACACGGCTGTCGCGCAGCCGCTCCTGGTCGCCGCCGGACTCCTCTCCGCCGCGGCCCTCGGCGACGTGGCCGCCCTCGCTCCCGGCGCCGTCGCCGGACACAGCGTCGGTGAGATCACCGCCGCCGCGTTCGCGGGGGTGCTCGACGACACCGCCGCGCTGACGCTCGTACGCACCCGGGGCCTGGCGATGGCCGAGGCCGCCGCGATCACGCAAACCGGCATGTCGGCGCTGCTCGGCGGAGACCCCGAGACGACGGTCCCGCACCTGGAGAAGCTCGGCCTGACCCCCGCGAACGTGAACGGCGCGGGCCAGATCGTGGCCGCCGGCACGCTGGAGCAGCTGGCGGCCCTGGAGGCGGACAAGCCCGACGGCGTACGCCGGGTGGTGGCCCTGAAGGTCGCCGGCGCGTTCCACACGCACCACATGGCACCCGCCGTCGAGACGCTCGCGCAGGCCGCCGAGGCCCTCGACCCCGCGGACCCGCGGGTCACGTACGTCTCCAACAAGGACGGCCAGGCCGTCAAGTCCGGGGCCGACGTCCTGAAGCGGCTGGTCGGCCAGGTGGCCAACCCGGTCCGCTGGGACCTGTGCATGGAGACCTTCCAGGAACTCGGCGCGACCGCGCTGATCGAGGTGTGCCCGGGTGGCACGCTCACCGGCCTCGCCAAGCGCGCGCTGCCGGGTGTGAAGACCCTGGCGCTGAAGACCCCAGACGACCTCGACGCGGCTCGCGAGCTCCTCGCCGAGCACAGCGCCTGACAAGGAGCCCGAGAGCATGTCGAAGATCAAGCCCAGCAAGGGCGCCCCGTACGCACGGATCCTGGGCGTGGGCGGCTACCGTCCCGTCCGGGTCGTGCCCAACGAGGTGATCCTCGAGACGATCGACTCCTCCGACGAGTGGATCCGCTCGCGTTCCGGCATCGAGACCCGTCACTGGGCCTCCGACGAGGAGACCGTCGCCGCGATGTCGATCGAGGCGTCCGGCAAGGCCATCGCCAACGCCGGGATCGACGCCGACCAGATCGGCGCCGTGGTCGTCTCCACCGTGTCCCACTTCAGCCAGACCCCGGCCATCGCCACCGAGATCGCCGACAAGCTCGGTACGAACAAGGCCGCCGCCTTCGACATCTCGGCCGGCTGCGCGGGCTTCGGCTACGGGCTGACCCTGGCCAAGGGCATGGTCGTCGAGGGTTCGGCGGAGTACGTCCTGGTCATCGGCGTGGAGCGGCTGTCCGACCTCACCGACCTGGAGGACCGCGCGACGGCCTTCCTGTTCGGCGACGGCGCGGGCGCGGTCGTCGTGGGCCCCTCCCAGGAGCCGCACATCGGCCCCACGGTGTGGGGCAGCGAGGGCGACAAGGCCGGCACGATCAAGCAGACCGTGCCGTGGGACCGTTTCCACGTCGGTGACGTCTCGACGCTCCCGCTCGACTCCAAGGGCGAGATCAAGTTCCCTGCGATCACGCAGGAGGGCCAGGCGGTCTTCCGCTGGGCCGTGTTCGAGATGGCGAAGGTCGCCCAGCAGGCGCTGGACGCGGCCGGGATCAGCCCGGACGACCTGGATGTCTTCATTCCCCATCAGGCCAACGAGCGGATCATCGACTCGATGGTGAAGACGCTGAAACTGCCGGAGCACGTCACGGTCGCCCGGGACGTACGCACCACCGGCAACACCTCGGCCGCCTCGATCCCGCTCGCGATGGAGCGGCTTCTGGCGACCGGTGAGGCGAAGAGCGGCGACACCGCGCTCGTCATCGGATTCGGGGCGGGTCTCGTGTACGCCGCCACGGTCGTTACCCTCCCCTAGGCACACCGTCCGGACCACTCCGGCCGGAGTACCGCCACACCAACTGGATACATACCGAAGGAGCGCCTGACATGGCCGCCACTCAGGAAGAGATCGTCGAAGGTCTCGCCGAGATCGTGAACGAGATCGCCGGGATCCCCACCGAGGACGTCCAGCTGGACAAGTCCTTCACCGACGACCTGGACGTCGACTCCCTGTCCATGGTCGAGGTCGTCGTCGCCGCCGAAGAGCGCTTCGACGTCAAGATCCCGGACGACGACGTCAAGAACCTCAAGACCGTCGGCGACGCGACCGACTACATCCTCAAGAACCAGGCCTGATCCGCGGATCGGGCCCGGCCCGGTCCACCGATCAGTCCGTTGCCCCGCCACCCGGCGGTGGCGCCGCTGAATCCTCGTATCCGTTGGAGAAAGAATTCCCGTGAGCTCGACCAATCGCACCGTGGTCGTCACCGGTATCGGCGCAACCACACCGCTGGGTGGCGACGCAGCCTCTACCTGGGAGGGCCTGGTCGCCGGCAAGTCCGGCGTCCGCGCCCTGGAGCAGGAATGGGCCGCCGAACAGGCGGTCCGCATCGCGGCGCAGATCGCCGTGGAACCGGGCGAGGTCATCCCCCGCCCGCAGGCCCGCCGTCTCGACCGCTCGGCGCAGTTCGCGCTGATCGCGGCCAAGGAAGCCTGGGCGGACGCCGGTTTCACCGACCGGGCCGGTGACGACCCGGCCATCGACCCGGACCGTCTCGGCACCGTCATCGCCTCCGGCATCGGCGGCGTGACCACCCTGCTCGACCAGTACGACGTGCTGAAGGAGAAGGGCGTCCGCCGCGTCTCCCCGCACACCGTCCCCATGCTCATGCCGAACGGCCCGTCCGCCAACGTGGGCCTGCTCGTCGGCGCCCGCGCCGGCGTGCACACCCCGGTCTCCGCCTGCGCCTCGGGCGCCGAGGCCATCGGCTACGCCATCGAGATGATCCGCACCGGGCGCGCCGACGTCGTCGTCGCCGGCGGTACCGAGGCGGCCATCCACCCGCTGCCCATCGCCGCCTTCGGCAACATGATGGCGATGTCCAAGAACAACGACGACCCGCAGGGCGCCTCGCGGCCCTACGACGTCGCACGCGACGGCTTCGTGCTGGGCGAGGGTGCCGGCGTCCTGATCCTGGAGTCCGCCGAGCACGCCGCCAAGCGCGGTGCCCGGATCTACGCCGAGGCGGTCGGCCAGGGCATCTCCGCCGACGGCCACGACATCGTGCAGCCGGAGCCGGAGGGCCGCGGCATCTCGCAGGCCCTGCAGAACCTGCTGGACAACACCGACCTCGACCCGGCCGAGATCGTGCACGTGAACGCGCACGCGACCTCGACGCCCGCCGGTGACGTGGCGGAACTGAAGGCGCTGCGCAAGGTCTTCGGTGACGACGCCGACCACATGGCGGTCTCCGCGACCAAGTCGATGACCGGTCACCTCCTCGGTGGCGCCGGTGGTGTGGAGTCGGTGGCGTCGGTGCTGGCGCTGTACAACCGGATCGCTCCGCCGACCATCAACATCGACAACCTCGACCCCGAGGCCGAGGCGAACGCCGACATCGTGCGCGGGGAGGCCCGCAAGCTGCCGGTCGAGGGCCGCATCGCCGCGCTGAACGACTCGTTCGGGTTCGGCGGGCACAACGTGGTGCTGGCGTTCCGCACGATCTGAATTCGGCCGTAGATGCACTGAACCGGCGTGGGGGGGGGGGGGGGCGGGGGGGGGGGGGGCGCCCGCGGGGCACGCGGGGGGAGTGTGGGGGTGTGGGGGT
>NZ_JBHWEL010000012.1:53305-59233 GCF_042734135.1 Streptomyces sp. NPDC059668
CGGTGTTGGCGGCCCAACCTTTTTCCTCGGCTTCCCCCTAGATGTTTTCAGCGCGCTTACACCCACGCACCGTGTGTGCCGCCCCTCCACAGTGTCGGAGTCCGGGCCACAGCCGTTCGTTCGTCCTGTTGGTCGGGTGCGGGGTCCTGGGGGCCGGGCGCGCGGTCCGCGGCGCCCCTAAATGCCTCCCGTCACGCCCCTCACCGGGTCAGACGACCTGGTGGAGCCAGCGGACCGGGGCGCCCTCGCCCGCGTAGCGGAAGGGTTCCAGTTCGTCGTCCCAGGGCTTGCCCAGGAGCTTGGCGAGGTCGGCCTCCAGGTCGGTCTCACCGCGCTGGGAACGCAGGAGCGCGGCGCGCAGCCGGTCCTCGGGGATCAGGATGTCGCCGTGGATCCCGGTGACGGCGTGGAAGATGCCGAGCTCGGGGGTGCAGCTGTAGCGCTCGCCCTCGGCCGTGGCGCAGGGCTCGGCGGTCACCTCGAAGCGCAGCATCTGCCAGCCGCGCAGCGCGGAGGCGAGTTTGGAGGCGGTGCCCACCTCGCCCTTCCAGGAGAACTCGGATCTCCAGGTGCCCGGCGCCGCGGGCTGCCGGATCCAGTCGAGGTTGACGCGCGTACCGAGCACACCCGCGACCGCCCACTCGACGTGCGGGCACAGCGCGCGGGGCGCGGAGTGCACGTAGAGAACTCCACGTGTCGTCACTGGGGCCTCCGGGCAGAGCGAGACATCTTGTAACTTAGCGGAACGGCAGTGGCAGGGCGGCCACGTGGCGAGGCTACCGTGCGGCGGCGCGAGGAGTGTGACGTACCGTCGGTCCCAGCGCCCAGAAACATTGAGGTTTCACCCATGGGGACGCGGTGCGACCGATCGTGTACCGCGGGGTGTCGGCCAACCGTGTCGGTCAGGTGCTGCCCGGACATGTTCAACGAACGAGGGGACCAGGGGATGCGCATCCGTAGCCACCGACCGCGCGCCGTCCTCGCCGTGGTGGCGGCCCTGCTGGGTGTCGCCGGGTGCGGCGCCTCGGGTGACGGCTCCCCCGCTCCGCACGACACGACCAAGGGCCGTCCGTCCCCGAAGCCGGCCCCTCTCTGGAACCGCAGTCCCCACTCCGTGGCCGCCGTCGGGGACTCCATCACCCGGGGCTTCGACGCCTGCACCGTGCTGTCCGACTGCCCCGAGGTCTCCTGGGCGACCGGCAGCGACACCCGGGTCCGCAGCCTGGCCGTGCGGCTGCTCGGGCCGGAGGGGGCCGCCGAGCGCAGCTGGAACTACGCGGTGACCGGTGCGCGGATGGCGGACCTGCCGGACCAGATGGCGCAGGCCGTCGCCGAGAAGCCGGAGCTGGTGACCGTGATGGTGGGCGCCAACGACGCCTGCCGCTCGTCGGTCTCGGCGATGACCCCGGTCGCCCGCTTCCGTGCCGCTTTCCAGGACGCGATGAGCACCCTGCGCGACGAGCTGCCGAAGACCCAGGTGTACGTGTCGAGCGTGCCGGATCTGAAGCGGCTGTGGTCCGAGGGGCGCGGCAATCCGCTGGGCAAGCAGATCTGGAAACTGGGCATCTGCCCCTCGATGCTGGCCGACGCGGACTCCCTGGGCTCGACGGCGACCCTGCGGCGGGCCAAGGTGCAGGGCCGGGTGGAGCAGTACAACGAGGTCCTCAGGGACGTGTGCGCCAAGGACCGGCGGTGCCGTTTCGACGGGGGCGCGGTCTACGACTTCCGCTTCGGCACGGACCAGCTGAGCCACTGGGACTGGTTCCATCCGAGCAAGGACGGTCAGGCCCGGCTCGCGGAGCTGGCCTACCGGGTGGTGACGGCCCGGCAGCCGGTGGCCTAGGCGGTCGGGCCGGGACGCCGGCCACAGGTCGTTGGCCTAGGCTTCCGATCATGGACAGCGAACTCTTCGGCACCCTTCCCGACGGCACCCCGGTCCACCGCTGGACGCTGGAGCGTGCCGGGGTGCGGGTGCGGATCCTGACGTACGGCGGGATCGTCCAGTCGGTCGAGATCCCCGACCGGGACGGGCACCGGGCGGACGTGGTGCTGGGCTTCCCCGAGCTCGGCGGGTATCTCGCGCACCCGGACCCGTATCTCGGGGCGCTGGTCGGGCGGTACGCCAACCGGATCGCCGGCGGCCGCTTCCCGCTCGACGGTCTCACCTACCACCTCGCGCAGAACAACGCCCCCAACTCCCTGCACGGTGGCGACGTCGGTTTCGACAAGCGGGTGTGGGACGCGGAACCGGTCGGGCACGGGCTGCGGCTCACCCGGGTCTCCCCGCACGGCGAGGAGGGCTTCCCGGGCCGTCTGGAGGTCACGGCGACGTACGCGCTGGACGCGGCGGGCGCGCTGCGCATCGCGTACGAGGCGGTCACGGACGCGCCGACCGTGGTGAACCTGACGAACCACACGTACTGGAACCTGGCCGGTTCGGGGAACGCGGGCGGCCACGAACTCCGGTTGTCCGCCTCGCGGTTGACGCCGGTGGACGCGGATCTGATTCCCACCGGGGCGCTGGAGTCCGTGGACGGCACGCGCTTCGACTTCCGGACGGCGCGGAAGGCCGGCGCCGGGTACGACCACAACTTCGTACTGGACAAGGGGACGACGGCGAGCGCGGTCGAGGCCGCGGAGCTCCACGACCCCTCCTCCGGACGGGTGCTGACGGTCGCGACCACCGAGCCCGGCCTCCAGCTCTACACCGCGGACCACCTGGGCGACCCGTTCGCGCCCGGCGACGGGATCGCGCTGGAGACGCAGCACTTCCCCGACTCCCCGAACCGGCCGGAGTTCCCGAGCACCGAGCTGAGGCCGGGCGGGACGTACCGCTCGGAGACGGTGTACGGGTTCGGGGTGCGCTCCTGAGCGCTGTCCCGGAACCCACGAGCCCCGGTCCGGATGTCAGGTTCCGGACCGGGGCTGCTCGGGAGGGGCTCGTCCCGCCTCAGACGTTAATCGTCGCCACGACCCGGCGGTCGGTGATCGAGCGGCCCGCGGCAACCTCGTACGAACCCTTCACAAACACCCAGCTGCCGGAGTCCTCGTCCCAGAGCTCGAAGGCGCGGCGGGGGATGCCGAGCACGGCCTCGGCGCTCTCGCCCGGACCCGCCTCGACACCGGCGAAGGCCGCGAGCCGGTGGAGCGGGCGCTCGCCGTCCGCCTCGACCGGCGTCAGATAGAGCTGGACGACCTCGCGGCCGGGGCGCGCGCCGGAGTTGCGGACGCGGACCGTGACCGTCGCGGCGCTGTCTCCGGCGCCGGCGGAGGGGGCGTCACCGGCGGAGGGTTCGATCGACTCGTACGTCCAGTCGGTGTAGCCGAGGCCGTGGCCGAAGGGGTACGCGGGGGTCCTGCCGTCCCTCTCCCAGGCTCGGTAGCCGATGAAGGCGCCCTCCGTGTACGGGAGTTCGCCGTCGGCGGGGACCACCCGGGTGACCGGGGCGTCCGCGAGCGAACCCCAGGTCGTGGGCAGCCGGCCGCCGGGCTCGTGGGCGCCGGTGAGGACGTCCGCGAGCGCGCCGCCGCCCTCCTGGCCGGGGAACCAGGTGAGCAGCACGGCGGCGACCTCCTCGCGCCACGGAAGTTCCACCGGGGAGCCGGAGTTGACGATCACGACGGTGTTCGGGTTGGCGGCGGCGACGGCGTGCACCAGGTCGTCCTGGCGTCCCGGGAGCCGGAGGTCCACGCGGTCGAAGCCCTCGGACTCGACACGCTCGGTGGTGGCGACCACGACGACGGCGGTGTCCGCGGCGCGGGCCGCCTCGACCGCCTCGGCGATCAGCTCGTCGGGGTCGCCCTGCGGTTCCTGGTGGACGAGGGCGAAGCCGACCATCCGCAGGGGCGCGCCCTCGGGCAGGACGACCACCTGCCGCAGGGACACCTCGTACGTCTCACCGGCGGTGAGATCGACCCGGGCGCGCTCCTCGGGGGCGCCGAAGAACGCCGTGAAGGGGCTGTCCTCCGTGCTGACCTGGGCGTCGTCGAAGTGGACGGTGCCGTCGACGGTGAGGGTGAACACGCCGAGGCCCTTGATGCCGAAGACGTGCGTGCCGCTCACGCGCGGGGTGAAGGTGCCCGTCAGATCCACGGTGTGGAGGTTGTCGTGGGTGACGCCTTCGGGGAGGTCGCTGCCCATCCACTGGATCTGGCCGTTGGGCGCGGAGCCGCCGCCGATCCTCTCGCCGTCGCGGTCGCGGCATTCCGCGCGGAGCGTGAACCCCTTGTCGGCGACGGCGAGTTCCTGGTTCGGGTCGGCTCCGACCGCGTACGTCAGGCTGCCTTCGGGGAGTGCGGCGGTGAGACCGTCCAGGGGCGACACGACGTGGGCGGGGAAGACGGTGGCGGAGCCGCCGCCGAGGACCCGGGCGTCGCGGGCGGCGGCGCCGCTCAGCGCCACCGTGCCCGGCCGCAGCGGGAGCGCCGCGTTCTCGTTGCGGACCAGGACGAAGGAGCGGCGGGCGATCTCGCGGGCCAGTGCCTCGCCGTCCACCGGCTCCGGCAGCTCGGTGACGACCGGTTCGGCGCCCTCCAGGATGCCGACGCGGGCGGCGAGCCGCAGGACGTTGCGGACGGCCTCGTCGACCTTCGCCTCGTCGGTCCGGCCCGCGCGGACGGCGGCGGCGAGCGCCTCGCCGTACACGGTCCGGGGACCGGGCATGGCGACGTCGAGGCCGCCCTCGATCGCCCCCACGGTCGAGCGGGCCGCCGTCCAGTCGGAGACGTTGAAGCCGTCGAAGCCCCACTCGCCGCGCAGGATCTCGTTCACGAGGTGGTGGTGCTCGGTCATGGTGGTGCCGTTGACCGAGTTGTAGGCGGTCATGATGCCCCAGGGGTGGGCGTTCTCGACGATGGCCTCGAAGGGGGCCAGGTAGAGCTCGCGCAGGGCGCGTTCGGAGACGAGGTTGTCCACCGTGAAGCGGTCCGTCTCGGCGTCGTTGGCCACGAAGTGCTTGACGGTGGTGCCGACGCCGCCGGACTGCACGCCCCGCACATAGCCGGTGCCGATCCGCCCGGTGAGGTACGGGTCCTCGCTGTACGCCTCGAAGTGGCGTCCGCCCAGCGGCGAGCGGTGCAGGTTGACCGTGGGCGCGAGGAGCACGTGGACGTGTTTGCGGCGGGCCTCCTGGGCGAGGAGGACGCCGGCGCGGTGGGCCAGTGCGGGGTCCCAGGTGGCGGCGAGCGCGGTCGGTGAGGGGAGCGCCACGGACGGGTCGTCGGCGGTCCAGCGCACGCCCCGGACGCCGATCGGACCGTCGGACATGACGAGGGTGCGCAGCCCGATGCCCGGGAGTTCGGGCAGCGACCACATGTCCTGCCCCGCGAGCAGTCGCGTCTTCGCGTCCAGGTCGAGCCTGCCGAGGGCCGCCTCGACGACCGTCTCGCGCGCCCGGTCCGCCGCGTCCACGCCCCTGGTCCCGGTCCGGCTCTCCGCTGTCTCCGCTGCCTCCGTCACGGTGGCACCTCCTCGTTGAAGTCCGTGAAACGCGTGATGTCCGTGAATCCCGTGAAGTCCGCGTGGCAGTACGGCAGTACGGCCGTACGGCCGCGGGATCCGCCGGACGTTCTCATCCTGCACCTGCGGGCCTGTAGAGCGGTAGGTTTCGTTGCCTTGCCGTGATGTCCGGGGTGGGCGGATACCGTACGGTGACGCCATGACGACCAGGACCAGGAGCGAGGAACGGCGCGCGGAGATCGTGCGCGCGGCCCTGGAGGTGATCGCCGAGCGCGGTTACCGGGGCGCGAGCATGGCCGCCGTCGCCGAGCGCGTGGGCCTCACCCAGCAGGGGCTGCTGCACTACTTCCCGACCAAGGACACCCTCCTGGTGGGGGGGGCGCGCGGCCCGCGGGCCGGGGGGCGGGGGGGCGCGCCGCCCGGGGGGGGGGGGCGGGGGGGCGGCGGGGGGGGGCAGGAGCCGGTGCGGG
>NZ_JBHWEL010000012.1:59243-160312 GCF_042734135.1 Streptomyces sp. NPDC059668
GGACGCGCGGCCCCCGCGCGGCGCGGGGGCGCCCACCCCCCCCGCGGGCTCTACACAACCCCCCCCACCCCCCCCCCCCCGGCGGGGCCGCCCCCCCCCCCCCCCCCCCCCGGTGGGACGCCGTGCCCGACAGCCAGTGGCGGCTGGACCTGCTGGCCTCGCTCGCCGACTACAACGCGATGCGGCCCGGCATCGTGCAGACCTTCTCGGCGCTGCTCGGCGAGAGCGTCACCGAGGGGCATCCCGCGCGCGAGTTCTTCACCCGGCGGTACGTCGCCGTGCGCGCGAGCATGGCTCAGGTGCTGCGCGCCGAGTACGGGGAGCGGCTGCCGAGCGGGCTCACGCCGGAGCGCGCCGCCCCGCTGCTGGTGGCGGTGATGGACGGGCTCCAGTACCAGTGGCTGCTGGACCCGGAGTCGGTGGACATGCCCGCCGCGTTCCGTGACTTCCTGGTCCTGCTGGGCGAGGCCTGAGCCCCGGCCGCGAACAGGTCGGCCCACCGCCGACGCCCCGCCGTCATCGGCTCACCGTCACCGCCCCACCGCGTCGCCCCACCGCGTCGGCCCACCGCGTCGGCCCACCGCGTCGGCCCACCGCGTCGGCTCACCGCGTCGGCTCACTGGTGCCAGACGACCGCCAGGGTCTTGCTCACCACGCAGACGGCGGCGAGGGCGACGGCCCAGCCCGGGGCCCCGGCGAGGGCCAGCGCGGCCACGCCCGCCCCGAACCAGAGCAGTTCGAAGCCGGCGCGGACCGCGCCACGGGTCTTGTGGCGCGACTTCGGGGAACCGAACAGCGCCCACAGCACGATCAGTACGGCCGGGGCGCCGATGCCGAGCAGCCAGGTCACCGGCGCCGCCGTGTCCCCGCTGAACCCCCCGTACCCGGCGGCCGCGAGGACGGCGAGCTCCAGCAGGAACAGGACGCCGAGGTTCGCCGCCTTGATGACCTTCATGCGCGGCAGTATCACCCGGAAGGAATCACTCCGGCCCCCGGGCGGCGGGAACGGCGGCCACGACCTCGATCTCGACGAGCGCCTCCGGCACGAAGAGGCGGGAGACCTCGAAGGTCATGCTGGTGGGCGGGGTGCCGGTGAGGTACCGGGCGCGTACGGCGCCGTACTCGGGGAGCCCGGTGATGTCCGTCAGATACGTACGTATGTTGATGACGTCGGCGAGCGTCGCGCCGTGTGCCCTCAGCAGCGCGTCGATCGTCTCGAAGACACCCCGGCTCTGCTCGGCCAGGCCGGCACCGTCGGCGACCTGACCGGAGAGGTACAACAAGGCACCGCCGCCCGCGAGTTCGACGCGCGCCACCTGGGAGTAGTAGCCGTTGGCGGGCCCGGGCGCGCCGGCCGGGTTGTCGAGGGTGATCCGCACGTGGTCTCCTCAGGCCGAATTCCGGCGGATGCGTTCGACGGCCTGCGCGATGTCCGCGCCGGCCACGGCGGGATCGGCCGCCGCCTGCCGGTAGTGGTCCAGTACCGCCTCCATGGCAGGGAGCCGGGCGGTCTTCGTGGCGAGGGCGACGTCCTTCACCGCGAGCGAGGTGCCGAAGTGCACGTCCTCGGCGAAGGCGCGGCCGACGGCGCCGCCGAGCGGACCGCCCGCGAGGGAGGCGCGCACGGTGTCCTCGTCGAGGCCGAGCGCGTCCGCGAGGACCATGGCCTCGGCGACGAGGGCGACCCCGCCGAGCACGGCGGTGTTGACGACGAGCTTGAGCGCGGCGCCGGAGCCGGACGGGCCGGTGCGGGTGACGGTGCCGAGAGGGGCGAGCACCCGCTCGACGCCGGCCACGTCACCGCCCGCGAGAATGCCGAGCTGCCCCGCGGCCGCCTTGTCCGTGCTGCCCGCCACGGGCGCGTCGACGAGCCGCACGCCCTCCCCCAGCCGGGCTGTGAGCTCCTTGACCACGTCCGGGCCGACGGTCGACATCTCCACCCAGTACGTCCCCGGGCGCAGCTGCGGCACGACGGCGTCCGCGACCTCACCGAGCGCGGCGGGGTCGGCGAGCATCGTGATCACCACATCGGCGTCCCGTACGGCCTCGGCCGGGGACGCGGCGAGCGTGGCCCCGGCGGCGACCAGCGGCTCCGCCTTCGCGGCGGTACGGTTCCAGACGGTCAACGGGTGCCCGGCGTCGAGGAGTCGGCGCGCCATCGCGGCGCCCATGTGACCGAGTCCGAGGAATGCGATCTTTTCCATGGCCTCGACGCTAGGCGCGCCCGGTCGATGCGGCAAGCGAATGTCTAGCATGGGTCCCATGCCCAACCCGCATGACGTACCCGGCCTCTCGACCACCTGGCTGCGCGTCTTCCTGGAGGTGGCCGGGCACGGCTCGTTCACCGTGGCCGCGCGGACCCTGGGGTGGACGCAGTCCGCGGTGTCCCGGCAGATCTCCTCCCTGGAATCGGCGCTCGGCGGGGCCCCGCTCTTCGACCGGCTGCCCCGGGGCGTCCGGCTGACGGAGGCGGGACGGGTCCTCGTGCCGCACGCCGAGACGGTGGTCGAACGGCTGCACGGCGCCGGACGCGAACTGGCGGCGCTGCGCGAGGCGGCGGCCGGGCGGCTCCGCTTCGGCGCCTTCGCCACGGCCGACGCGGCGCTGGTGCCGCGTGCCATCGCCGCCTTCCGCACCCGCCGTCCGGAGGTACGGCTCAGCCGCGAGGAGGGACTGACCCCCGCCCTCCTGGACCGGCTGTCGGCGGGCCGTCTCGACCTGGCGATCGTCTCGACGACGGGGCGCGCCCCCTTGGAGGCCCACGCCCTGCACCACCTCCTCGACGAGTCCCTGTACGTCGCCGTGCCCGCCGGTCACCCGCTCGTCGCCGAGGCCTCGGTGCGGTTGCCCCAACTCGCCGACGCCGACTGGATATCCGGCTCCGGCCGCCCCGAGGGGACGCTTCTGGAGGCGGCCCTGCGGCACGGTTTCCGTCCGCGCGTCGCGCATGTCGTGGCAGAATGGACCGCCAAACAGGGGTACGTCGCCGCCGGCCTCGGGGTGACCCTGGTCCCGGCGCTCGCCGCCGAGTCCGTGCGCCCGGACGTCGTCCTGCTCCCGCTCCGCGACGAGGAGGCGCCGGCCCGGGCGGTGTACGCGGCGACGGCACGGGGCCGGTCCCTGACACCGGCCACGGAGGCGTTCCTGGGCGCGCTGCGGGAGGCGGCGGCACGCATCCCCGTATGACGGAGGTGCCGTACGACCGCCGCACCGCGCGTCACCGCTCATGGCGTACGCCCCCTCCGGCACGCGATACTGCGGCCGTCCGGCAGCACCCCACGGCGACGGAAGGCATGAACTCCCTTGACCTACACAGGCGTTCGGATCGGCTTACTCGCACTGACCCTGATGGCGGGTTCGGCGGCGGTCCCCACCGCGTCGGCCGCCGCGCACCCCCGCACCGCGGGCCCCGGCATCACGGACTCCGGTATCACGGGCTCCCGCACCGTGGAGGAACAGCGTCTCGACCAGGCCGCGCCCCAGGAGATCCTGCGGCGTTCCGGATTCGACACGGTGGCACCGGAGTTCGCCCGGGTGCTGGAACGGTCGGGCTCGTACGCGCGGGCCGAGCAGGTGGTCGCCCGGCAGGGTGCGCGGCTGTGGCGGCGGGCGGTGGACCGGGCGCAGGGACGCGGCCCCGCGGGCGGCGACCTGAGCCGCGACGACGACCGGCCGCTGTACTGGGCGCGGCTCGGAATGACCCGCGAAGTGCGGCAGTGGGCACCCGGGTTCGGGCTGACGGACACGCAACGCACCCGCCTGCTGGATGCGTTGGAGCGGACCTCGCGCGGCGGGCAGGACATCCACTTCCCGCGCGCCAAGGGTGTCAAGCGCATCCTGGTCACCGGGTTCGACCCGTTCACCCTCGACCGGGACGTCCGGATCTCCAATCCGTCCGGGGCCACGGCCCTCGCGCTCGACGGCACCACGATCCGGACGGCGGACGGACCCGCGCGGGTCGAGACCGCCGTCTTCCCCGTCCGCTGGCAGGACTTCGCCGACGGCACGGTGGAGCGGACGCTGCGGCGGCAACTGCCGCGCGTGGACCTGTTCACGACCGTGAGCCAGGGCCGCGTCGGCCGCTTCGACGTGGAGCGGACCAACGGCGCCTGGCGGGGCGGCTTCCCGGACAACGAGAACGTGTCCCGGACCGGGACGGTCCCGGTCACCGATCCGGCCTCGCAGCCGCAGTGGACGACGACGACCCTCCCGTACGCGCGGATCGTGGCCGCGGACACGGGCCGTTTCCCGGTGTACGACCACACGTCGGTGACCGAGGTCCCGGCGGGAGGGACCGATCCGGTCGTCCGCCCGGACGGGCCCACCCCGGGCTCGACGGCGCGTGCCGGGGGCGGCGGGGACTACCTCTCCAACGAGATCGCCTACCGCGCGACGCTGCTGCGCGACCGCCTCGGTCTGCACGACAGCCTGCCGGGCGGCCATGTCCACACGCCCGTGCTCGAGTTCGGCACCGGCAACACGGACCCGGCCACCGGGACGGTCACCGATCCCGGATTCGTACGCAACCGGCTGGACATCATCGCCCAGGTCCGCTCGATCCTGACGGTGGCCGCCGACGCGGGCGCACCGGGTGTCAGTGGGACGGCGCGAACGCGAGACTGACGCCGGGACCGGCCGGGACGGTGATGACGGCTGCCGGGAGGACCCGGTTCACGCCGTGGCCCCCAGCTCACGGTCTTCCTGGTCCCCCCGGTCCGCCCGGTCCGGGTCCGGCTCGCCCGTCTCCTCGCCCAGCAGGTCGCGGGCCATCAGCGTGGCGCCCGCGACGGCGCCCGGCATCAGGAAGACGGCGACGACGGGGACCAGGAAGGCGAGGCCCAGCGGGGTGCCGAAGCCCCAGACCAGCATCTTGCGGGAGCGGAGCAGGGCGAGGCGGGCACGGAGTTCGACGCGGCGGCGCTGGAGGGCCACCGCGGTCAGTTCCTCGGTGAGGAAGAAGCCGGTGACGAAGAAGCCGATCACCGGGACGACCGTCTGGCCGACGACCGGGACGAAGCCGAGGGCGAAGAGGAGGACGCCCCAGACCAGTGCCCGTACGAGGATACGGAGGCTGTCGCGTGCGGAGATGAGAAGCTCCCGCCAGAGCGGCAGCCCGGATTCGGGGGCGGTGCCGTCCGGGGAGACGTCACGGTCGACCCTCTCGGACAGCGACTCGTAGAAGGGCTGTCCGACGAGGAGTGTGACCGCGGTGAAGGTGATCACGGCGAGCAGGAGGGCGAGGGCGAAGAGCACGGCGGTCAGGAGTCCGCGGAAGACGCCCTGCCAGGGGCTCGTCCAGTGGTCCGCGAAGGGGGTGGCCCAGATGACGAAGTCCTCGCCGTAGAGGGCGAGGGCGATGAGTGCCGCCGCGTACAGCACGAGGGTGATCAGCCCCGGAAGCAGGCCGAACCCGTACTGCTTCCCGTGCCGCGCCACCCATCGCTGGCCCTGTATGAGGTAGTTGAAGCCTGCCCCGAGATCACGCATGCGGGCCACCTTACCGGCGCTCCGGCCGCCTTCCCCCGTCCCGGCGTCCCCGGACGTGTGGGCCCCTGGCGGGCCTACGCCGGCGTCACCGCCACCACCACGCCTCCGTCCGCCGCGGGCGACACCGCCGCCGACACCCGGACCGCCGCCGCCCGCGCCAGCCGCCCCGCCCTTGACGCCGAGGCCAGCAGCAGCGGCTGGAGATGTTCGAGGCCGGAGACGAGGAGCTCCTCGCCGGCGACCAGGACCGGACGGACGGCGTCCGTCGCGGCGGCCGCCGCCTCCGTGAGGTCGGCCAGCGGCGGCAGCGCGGCCCGTACCACCCCCGCCCCCACCGTGGCCGCCCGCTCGGCGAGCGCCACCTGCGGCGGCAGCAGCGGAGCCGCCGCCGCGGTCAGCGCGTCGGCGATGCGCCGGAGTTCCGGGGACGAGTCGCGCAGGACGTCGGCCGCCGCGCGGATCGCCGGCGCCGACACCAGCAGCATCCCGGCCACCACTCCCGCCGCCGCCGGCAGCAACGGCGACCCCGCCTCCAGCAACTCCCCCAGCGCGGCGGCCGCCTCCTCCACCGCCGGCTCCACCGCGTCGAGGACCGGCAGCAGGCTGTCGCCCACCGCGGCCAGCAGCACCCGCGCCGGTTCGCTGACGGGATGCGTCGCCAGCGGCGCCCCGGTCGTCCCCAGTCGCGTCAGCGTGTCCACGGCCCGGTAGAAGGCCGCCTGCGCCTGCGGCGACGCGCTCGCCTCGGCCAGTTCCGCCGTGGTCTCCCGGAGCACCCGCAGCGCCTGCGCCCCGGACCCGTCCCGGGGGTCGAGGGTGTTGAGCGCGATTCTGGTGATGTTCCCGGCCGTGTCGAGGAGTTGGCCGGTGATGTCGGTCGTCGTGCGCGCCATGCGCAGCACGTCGTCCCTGCTGGGGAGCGACGGAATCGGGGACATGGGCCCTCCTCGCCACGCGCGGCACATCGGCCGGGAGCCCGCACGGCCCTCCGCCGCGCCGGCGCCCACCTCCAGCATGCCCGCTGCGACCCGCCGGGGATGCGCCATCCGTGGCATTGGTGACGGCGCGGCCCCCTCGGTACGGGAAGGTCGGGCGGATACGCCTCGCCCCACCGACCCGTAGGCGTTTCCGAAGAGCCCGTCCCCGAAGAGCCCGTCCCCGAAGACCCCTTGCGCCGGGCCGGTCCCCGGCTCCCCCCACGGAGGTACGACGCGTGCGCCCACCGAGACCCGTCCTGATCGCCGTCGCCGGCGTCACCGTGACCGGATCGCTTCTCCTCGCCCCGCACGACGCCCTCGCCGGCCGCAGACCCCCGGTCCGCGAAGGGTCCGCCCGCGACCGCGGCGCCGCCGCGACCCCCCTGAGCGCGGCCCGGCAGGCCCTGACGGCCCCGGTCACCGCCTTCCCGTCCGGCCTCTCCTCCGGCCTCCCGCCCTCCGCTTCCTCCCCTCGGGGCTACCCCCGCGAGCAGCTGCTCGCCCCGGACCCGGAGAACCCGAGGGACAAGTCGATCAAGCTGGGGCTCATCCCGTACCACGCCGTCGCGCCGCGGCTGAACGCCCTACAACGGCTCGGCGACCGGGTGAGCGTGGAGGTCACGGGCCGTTCGGCCGGCGGCCACCGGCTCTACCTCGTCACCGTCACCGCTCCCGAGTCCGCCGGCCGGACCCGCGCCCAGGAGCGGATGCGCGCGCTCATCGAGAACGCGCCCGCAGCGGCGGCCGCCGACCCCGCGGTCAGGACGGACTACAAGATCCCCGTCTTCTTCGACAGCAACATCCACGGCGACGAGTGGGAGGGCGCGGACGCCTCGCTGCGGCTCATCGAGCGGCTGGCGAAGGCGAAGGACCGTGCCACCGCCGACCTGCTGGCCCACAGCCGCCTCTATTTCGACATCACCGCCAACCCGGACGGCCGCATCGCGGGCACCCGCGCCAACGCGAACGGCTTCGACCTGAACCGGGACTTCGTCACCGCCTCCCAGCCCGAGGTGCGCGCGGTGCGGCAGACCGAGATCGACAAGCAGCCGGCGGTGATGCTCGACCTGCACGGCTACGTCAACGGCACCCTCATCGAGCCGGCCACCCCGCCGCACGGCGAGAACTACGAGTACGACCTCTTCCTCAAGAACACCTACGCCAACGCCCTCGGTATGGAGGCCGCCGTCAACGGCCTCGGCCGCACGGCCGCGAAGGACGGCGTCGAACCCGCCCAGATCCCGTTCCGCGACCAGCGGGAGGGCTGGGACGACTGGCCGCCGGTCTTCGCACCGCAGTACGCGGCCTTCCACGGCGCGGTCGCCGCGCACACGGTCGAGCTCCCGCTGGCGGTCGGCAACGCGGCGTACGCGTCACTGCCGGTCCGTGAACTGCGCCGCCGCGCGGCCGTCAACGTGGACGTGGCGGAGGCGGCGATGCGCGCGACCCTCGCCTTCGCGCGTACCCACCGCACCGCGCTCGTCGCCGACCAGATCGAGGTCTTCCGGCGCGGTGCGAGCGGCGCCGCGCAGGTGCCGGTCTCCGCCGCGACGGTGCCGGGCGTCGCGGGCATCGGGCCGAAGGACGTGTACACCACCGACTTCCCCCGCGCGTACGTGATCCCGGCCGGGTCCGCGCAGCGCTCCGCCACGGCCGCCGCCCGCCTCGTCGGCCATCTGCTCGCCAACGACGTACGCGTCACCCGCGCGGCCCACGGCTTCCGGCTCGCCGGACGGTGGTACGCGCCCGGCTCGTACGTCGTCGACCTGCACCAGCCCAAACGCGGTCTGGCGAACGTGCTGCTGGCGGACGGCCGGGACATCAGCGACAAGGTCTCGACGATGTACGACATCTCCGGCTGGAGCCTGGGGCGGCTGTGGGGTGCCTCGGTCGTACGGGTGCGGGCCGGCGACCTGCCGGCGGCGACCGCGGCCGGCGCCGCCCGTACGGTGCGCGCGGCCGCACCGACCGGGTACGTCGCCCCGCACGGCGACCTGCGTCTGGGTCTCGACACCCCCGAAGCGATCGCGGCGCTCAACTCCCTGCTCCGGCAAGGGGTTCCGGTTCGGCGGCGGGCGGACGGCAGCGCGGTCGTGCCCTCCTTGGCACGGTCGCGCGCCGCCTCTCTCGCCCGGAGGTACGGCGTCGCCTTCGACGCGGCCCCGGACGGCCGGGGAACTCCGCTGCACCGGGTCCGGGTCGCCGCGGCGGTCACGCCGGGTGAGCTCTTCGCGCTGCGCGAGATGGACTTCGACGTCGTCCCGGTCTCGACGGCCGTCCTCGACGCGGGCTTCGACTGGTCCGCGGCGGACGTCCTGTTCGTGTCGGCGGGACTCGATCACGCCCGTCTGAACCCGGCCGCGCGGGCCGCTCTCGACGCCTTCCTGGGCGCCCACGGGCTGGTCGGACGCGGCGTGTCCGGGGCCGCGCTCAACAGCGCGACGGGCCTGCTCACGGCAGAACCGGTGGAGGGCGACGAGGACGCCAACGGCGTGGTGCGCGTGGTGAATGCGGGGAACGGCGGCATCACGTCCGGCGCCCCGGACCACAGCTTCGTCTACGCGCCCGTCTGGTTCACCGGCCTCGGCCCCCACGTCCGCGTCGAGCAGGCGTACGCGCCCGGCGACCCGCTCCTCTCGGGCCACTGGCGGCCGACGGCGGGCGGCGGCCCGAGAGCGGCCGGCGGTCACGCCTGCGTCATCAGCGGGCCGCACGCGGTCCTCTTCGGTACCGAGCCCCTCTTCCGCGACCACCCGAAGGGCGAATTCCCGCAAGTGGCACGGGCGTTGCTGTCGGTGTCCTGAGGCGGTGCGAGGTCGCCCGCCGCCCGCCCCAGCGCGGCGCGGGCCGCGCCCCGTTCCCGGGCCCCGCCGCCCCCCCCCCCCCCCCCGCGGTCGGTGCGCCCGTCAGGCGAGCGTCACCGTGACGTCGCCGCGGGTCGCCTTCGAGTACGGGCAGACCCGATGGGCCTGTTCGAGCAGGTCCCGCGCCGTCTCCGCGTCCACGGCCGGGATGGTCGCGGAGATCTCGACGATGATGCCGAACCCGTCGTCGTTCTTGCCCAGACCGACCCTGGCGGTGACCGTCGAGCCGGTCAGGTCGGCGTTCCGGCCGCGGGCGACGACGCCGAGCGCGCCCTGGAAGCAGGCGCTGTACCCGGCGGCGAAAAGCTGTTCCGGATTGGTCCCGGCGCCGCTCCCGCCCAGTTCCTTCGGCGGGTTCACCACGACGTCGAGCCTGCCGTCGTCGGTGGCGACACGGCCGTCACGGCCGTTGTGCGCGGTGGCGACGGCGGTGTAGAGGACATCGGACTGCTGGATGGACATACGGTGCGTTCCTCCCTGGTCCGCCGCGACTCGCGCCCACGATCGCGACGACTTCGGAAAGAAGTTACCGTATGCCGGAAGTCCAGCAGAAGCCCCGACGGAACCTCAGACCTTGACGATCATCTTTCCGGTGTTGTCGCCGCGCAGCACGCCGAAGAACGCCTCCAGGTTGTTCTCGATGCCCTCGACGACGGTCTCGCTGTACTTGAGGTCACCGGAGCGGACCCAGGCGCCGACCTCCTGGACGAACTGCGACTGCAGGTCGTAGTGGTCGCCGACCAGGAAGCCCTGGATGCGGCCACGGGTCTGGATGAGACGGGCGAGGTTCCGCGGGCCGGGAGCGGGCTCGGTGTTGTTGTAGACGGAGATCATGCCGCAGACCGCGATGCGGCCGTCCCGGTTCAGCCGGCCGATGGCGGCCTCCAGGTGGTCGCCGCCCACGTTGTCGAAGTAGACGTCGACACCGTCGGGGGCGGCCTCGCGCAGCTGCTCGGCCACCGGGCCGTTCTTGTAGTTGAACGCGGCGTCGAAGCCGTACTCCTCGACGAGCAGCTTCACCTTCTCGTCGGAGCCAGCCGACCCGATGACCCGCGAGGCGCCCTTGAGCCTGGCGATCT
This sequence comes from Streptomyces sp. NPDC059668, assembly GCF_042734135.1. Classification (NCBI taxonomy): domain Bacteria; kingdom Bacillati; phylum Actinomycetota; class Actinomycetes; order Kitasatosporales; family Streptomycetaceae; genus Streptomyces; species Streptomyces sp. NPDC059668. The sequence continues at coordinate 69,651 of NZ_JBHWEL010000012.1, forward strand.
GTCCGACCTGGCTGCCGACGGCGCCGGCCGCACCCGACACGAAGACGGAGTCGCCCTCCTTGAAGGAGGCGACGCGCAGGAGGCCCGCGTAGGCGGTGAGACCGGTCATGCCGAGGACACCGAGGTACGCCGAGAGCGGCGCGGCCTCGGGGTCGACCTTGACGGCCTGCTTGGCGTCCACCACGGCGTACTCGCGCCAGCCGAGGAAGTGCAGGACGTGGTCACCGGCCTCGATCCCCTCGGCGCGGGACGCGACGACCTCGCCGACCGCGCCGCCCTGCATGACCTTGCCCAGCTCGTAGGGGGCGGCGTACGACTTGGCGGCGCTCATCCGGCCGCGCATGTAGGGGTCGACGGAGACGTACTTGTTGCGGACGAGGACCTGACCCTCTCCGGGCTGCGGAACCTCGGCCTCGACCAGGGCGAAGTCCTCGGGCTTCGGCCAGCCGACCGGGCGGGCGGTCAGGTGCCATTCGCGGCTGACGGAGGGGAGCTGGGTGTCGGTCATGAGGGTGTGTGCCTTTCCTGCATGCATGCACGCTTGCCTGCGCACTACGGCTCTAATGCTTCACTACCTGAAACAACCATGCTCCTGAATATTTCATGATGTCAAGTAAGGGAGTAGCCTGGAGGCCATGGCCACCCAGAAGACGCACCGGATCGACCCTCTCACCATGGAGGTCGTCGACCTCATCGGCACGGTCGTGGCCCGCTACCACGAGGACTACGAGGACGCCGCCGCCGAGCACACCCTCACCGGGGCGCAGGCGCGGCTGCTCGGTCTGCTGTCCCTGGAGCCGCTGCCGATGCGGAGGCTGGCGCAGAAGCTCAAGTGCGAGCCGTCGAACGTGACGGGGATCGTGGACCGGCTGGAGGCGCGGGGGCTCGTGGAGCGGCGGCCGGACCCCTCCGACCGGCGGGTCAAGCTGGCGGCCGCGACCGAGGAGGGGCGGCGGGTGGCGCACTCCCTGCGGGAGTCACTGCGATTTGCCCGGGAGCCGTTGGCGGGGTTGTCGCGTGAGGAGCGGGTGTCTTTGCGCGATCTGCTCCAGCGCATGCTGACGCCGTAACCGCCGGTTCCTTCGCCCCCGCCGCCCCTACCCGACCCATCCCTGGGGCTCCGCCCCGGACCCCGCCAAGGGGCTGCCGCCCCCTGGACCCCCCCCATCGCCCGAAGGGCTCGTCCTCAAACGCCGGACGGGCTGAGGATCTCCGGCGCGGGCCCGCACCATCAGCCCGTCCGGCGATTGAGGACAAGGCCCTCAAGGCCGGACGGGGGTCTGGGGGCGGAGCCCTCAGGTAGGGGCGGGAAGACCTACGTGCACCACCACAGGAAACGATTGCACGTGTGCGTCGGCGAAGCCGTCGGAGTCGCCGGTGCCGACGTCGGCGCGGCCGGCGGAGTCGTGACGGACCGCGTCGGCTCCGAAGAGGCGGGCGCCGACGCCGGGGCCCCACCCCCCGTCCCCGCCGTGGCCGACTGCCCCTGAGTGCCCTTCTTGTCCCCGTCCTTGGACTTGTCCCCCTTGGCGGACTCGGACGCGGAAGCGGAGGGCGACGCCGAGGCACTCGGCGAGCCCGTGGCGGTGGGCGCGCCGCCCCCGGAACCCCCGGTGTCACCGGCCGGCGCCGAACTCTCCGCGGAGGTGCCCGACCCGCCGTCGGCGGACGCGTCCGCACTGGCCGCGTGCGGAGTCACCCCGGGCGCCTCGATACCGAGTTCGGCGAGGCTCAGGCCACCCGCGGCGAGCAGCAGTCCCGCCCCGGCGAAGAGCACCCTGCGGCGCCTCCTGCGGTGCGCGGCGGCCTTCCGGTCGCGCCGGCTCGCCCCGCCCGCGGCGGCTCCGCGTCCGCGCCGCCGGCCGCCGGTCCGGCGACCCCGACGACCGCCCTCGCCGTCGTCCTCGTCGTCCTCGCCGTCGTCACCTTCCTCGTACGCGTCCTCGCTCCCGTACGCGTCCTCGCTCTCGTACGTGTCGTCGGAGTCGTACGGGTTCGTACCCGCGTCCGGTTCCGGGTGCGCCCCGGTGCGGCCCGCGGAGGGGCGGAGCTGTTCGGCTGAGGTGCCGCACCCCGGGCAGGCAAGGGCGCCGTTGAGGTGCCTTCGGCACGGGTCGCAGTAGTCCATGACGCCGGAAGACTAAGTTCCTCATGCGTCACGTTGATAGTCACGGCTGTGAAAGTTGTGTGGTGAACCACCCGTTCCGGCGCGTCGCGCGCCCCGTTCACAGCGGCACGTGTGCGACGACCCGAGGCATACCGCCAAAATCCGCCGCCGGGCATCGCGTTCGAACCATTGACACTCCAGGGCCCGCGTCCTTACTGTCACGCCAGCATTTCGAACGTGTGACGAAATTTCGAACAGAGTCGCAAGAGCACAGGGGGCAACTGCCGTGCGCATCACGGGAATCAGCACACACGTGGTCGGGACGCCCTGGCGGAACCTGACCTACGTCCAGGTGCACACCGACGAGGGCCTGACCGGAGTCGGCGAGACCCGCATGCTGGGCCACACCGACGCGCTGATCGGCTATCTGCGGGAGGCGGAGGCCAATCACATTCTCGGTTCCGACCCGTTCGCTGTCGAGGACCTCGTCCGGCGCATGAAGTACGGCGACTACGGGCGCGCCGGCGAGATCGTGATGTCGGGCATCGCCGTCATCGAGATGGCCTGCTGGGACATCAAGGGGAAGGCGCTCGGCGTCCCCGTGTGGCAGCTGCTCGGCGGCAAGGTCACCGACCGGGTCAAGGCCTACGCGAACGGCTGGTACACGACCGAGCGGACCCCGGAGGCCTACCACAAGGCCGCTCAGGAGGTCGTCGCCCGCGGGTACCGTGCCCTCAAGATCGACCCGTTCGGCACCGGCCACTTCGAGCTCGACCACGAGGCCACGCTCTACTCCGTCTCGCTCATCGAGGCGGTGCGCGACGCGATCGGCCCCGAGACCGAACTGATGCTGGAGATGCACGGCCGGTTCTCGCCCTCGACCGCCGTCCGGCTCGCGCGCGAGCTGGCGCCCTTCAAGCCCGCGTGGCTGGAGGAGCCGGTGCCGCCGGAGAACCTGAAGGCGCTGGAGAAGGTGGCCGCCAAGGTCGACATCCCGGTCGCCACCGGCGAGCGGATCCACGACCGCATCGAGTTCCGCGAGCTGTTCGAGAGCCAGGCCGTCGACATCATCCAGCCCGACGTCGGTCACCTCGGCGGGATCTGGGAGACCCGGAAGCTGGCCGCGACCGCCGAGGCCCACTACGTGCTCGTCGCCCCGCACAACGTCGGCGGGCCGGTCCTCACCGCGGCCTCCCTCCAGGTCGGCTTCAGCACCCCCAACTTCAAGATCCTGGAGCACTTCAACGACTTCGCGGACGCGGAGATCAAGAAGGTCGTGAAGGGCGCCCCGCAGGTCGTGGACGGCTACTTCGAGCTGTCCCACGAACCCGGTCTCGGTGTCGAGCTGGACGTCGACGCGGCGGCCGAGTTCCCTCAGCAGCAGGCCCGCTTCGACCTCTGGGCGGACGGCTGGGAGCAGCGCAGGCCGAAGGGGGCGCAGTGAGCACCGCGGTCGTCGTCGACGCGCCGGGCGAGCACCGGCTGACCGCCCACGAGCCGGTGTCGCCGGCCGCGGGGGAGGCACTGGTCCGGGTGCACGCCGTCGGGATCTGCGGCAGCGACCGCGAGGTGTACCAGGGCAACCGGCCCGAAGGGTACGTGCGTTATCCCCTCACCCCCGGCCACGAGTGGTCCGGGACGGTGGCGGAGGTGGGTGCCGGGGTGCCCGCGGGTCTCGTCGGCCGCAAGGTCGTCGGCGAGGGTTTCCGCAACTGCCAGGTCTGCGACCGCTGCCACGCGGGCGAGACCACGCTGTGCACGGCGGGGTACGAGGAGACGGGCTTCACCCAGCCGGGTGCGATGGCCACGACCCTCACCCTGCCCGCCCGGCTGCTGCACGTCCTGCCGGACGACGCCGACCTGACGGCGGCGGCCCTCCTGGAGCCGGCCGCCTGCGTCGCGGCGGCCGCCCTCAAGGCGAACGCGCTCCCCGGTGAACGGGTCGCGGTGGTGGGCACGGGGACGCTCGGGATGTTCGCCGTCCAGTTCCTGCGGGCGGGTTCGCCCGGGGAGCTGCTCGTCGTGGGCACCCGCCCCGACCGGGACAAGCTCTCGCGGACCTTCGGCGCCACCGACTTCCGCACGAAGGACCAGGAACTGCCCGACGACTTCGACGTCGTCATCGAGACCGCCGGGTCCGCGTCCGCCGCGCGCACCGCCGCCTCCCTGCTCAGGCGCGGCGGGCGCCTGGTCCTCACGGGCATCCCGGCGCCGGGCGCCGAGGGGCTCGACCCCACCGATCTCGTCGTACGGCAGCTGGAGGTGCACACCGTGTTCGGGGCACCGCCGGCGGCCTGGGCGCACACGGTGCGGGTGTTCGGCGCGGGGCTGCTCAGCCCCTTGCCGCTGGTCACGCACGAACTCCCGCTCACGGGGTTCGCCGAGGCCATCGAGTTGGCGGGGTCCGGTGATCCCGCGGTCGGCAAGGTCCTGCTGCGTCCTTAGCCGTACGCCGGTACGGAGTCACCTGACGGCTCCGTACCGGCGTACCACCCGGCCGCCGCGCACCCCGAGCCGCGAACTCCGTCCGAAATCACGAACATGAACATGAAGGACAGCCAGTGACCGACCCCTCTCCCACGGTTCCCCGTCGACCCGGTGAGCAGGCACTCGCCGCGCTCGGCCTGGGCGCGCCCGCCCTCTCTCCCGCCGACGCCTCGCCGCACAGCTTCCCGGAAGGCGGTCGCTGGCGCACCGAGGTCCCGTCCGTGGAGGGTCCCGAGGCCCTGGCCGTGGTCCTCAAGGAGTCCTCGCGGCTCGATGTGCCGATCCACCGCATCAGCCAGGGCAGCGGCGTCTGGATGCTGACCGACGCCGAGATCACCGAGATGGTCGAGGCCACGGCCGCGCGCGACATCGAGCTGTGTCTGTTCACCGGTCCACGCGGCACCTGGGACATCGGCGGGTCGGTACGCTCCGACTCCCGCGGCGGCGGACTGCGCGCCCGTGGCCACGACGCGGTGGCCGGCTGCGTCGAGGACGCCGTCAGGGCGACGGAGTTGGGCGTCAAGTGCCTGCTCGTCGCCGACGAGGGCGTGCTGTGGACGCTGCACCGGGCACGCGTGGCCGGGATCATCCCGGCCGACACGACCCTCAAGCTCTCGGCACTCGTGGGGCCGGTCAACCCGGCCTCGTACGCGGTATACGAAAGGCTCGGCGCGGACTCCGTCAACGTGCCGAGTGATCTGACGCTCGATCACCTCACGGAGATCCGTCGGGTTTCGGCCGCACCCATGGACATGTACATCGAAGCCCCCGACGATCTCGGCGGGTATGTCCGGATGTACGAGGTGGCCGAGCTGATCCGGCGCGGCGCACCGATCTATCTGAAGTTCGGCCTGTCCAAGGCCCCCGGGATCTATCCGTACGGTCACCACCTGCGGGACCTGACCCTGAACACCGCCCGGGAGCGGGTGCGGCGCGGCAGGCTCGCCCTGGACCTGCTGGCGCGGCACGGAGCGGACGGCGACATGGCGCCGCTCGGCTCGCGAACTCCCGGTCCGATGTCGCGTTTTGACACCTCCTCATAACGTTCCGACCAACTCCCCTTCACAAAAGCCGACACGGCCGCGCACAATCCCACACACCTCTCCTCGGTCTTTTCTTCGCACCGCCCCGCGGAGCGTCCCCGCATCGCGAGCCCGAGTCCGGTCCACGACATCAAGGAAGATGATCATGCGCAATCGCAGAGCCGCCCTCACCGCCATAGCCGGCGCCGCGTCCCTCGCCCTGTCCCTGTCCGCCTGCGGCCAGAGCAGCGACGGAGGCAGCAAGAGCGACAGCAAGGACATCAAGGGAGCCACCATCGGCATCTCGATGCCGACGAAGTCCTCCGAGCGCTGGATCGGGGACGGCAACAACGTGGTCAAGGACCTCAAGTCCAAGGGGTACAAGACCAAGCTCGCCTTCGGTGAGGACGACCCGGACCAGCAGGTCTCGCAGATCGAGAACATGATCACGCAGGGCGTGAAGGCGCTGATCATCGCGGCCATCGACAACAAGTCGATGAACAACGTGCTCCAGCAGGCCGCCGACGCCAAGATCCCGGTCATCTCCTACGACCGCCTCATCCTCGGCACCAAGAACGTCGACTACTACGCGTCGTTCGACAACACCAAGGTCGGCGAGCTGCAGGCCGGTTACATCGTCGACAAGCTCGGTCTGAAGGACGGCAGCAAGAAGGGCCCGTTCAACATCGAGCTGTTCGCGGGCTCGAACGACGACAACAACACGAAGTACTTCTTCCAGGGCGCGATGAACGTCCTCCAGCCGTACATCGACAAGAAGCAGCTCGTCGTCAAGTCCGGCCAGACCCAGCTGACGCAGGTCACCACGCTGCGCTGGGACGGCGGCACCGCGCAGAAGCGCATGGACGACATCCTCACCTCGGCGTACAAGACGGCCCACGTGGACGCGGTGCTCTCGCCCTACGACGGCATCTCCATCGGCATCCTCTCGTCGCTGAAGTCGGACGACTACGGCTCCAAGAGCAAGCCGCTGCCGATCGTGTCCGGCCAGGACGCCGAGCTCGCCTCGGTGAAGTCGATCATCGCGAACGAGCAGACGATGACCGTCTACAAGGACACCCGCGAGCTGGCCAAGGTGGCCTCGAACATGGTCGACGCCGCGCTCAAGGGCAAGAAGCCCGAGATCAACGACGACAAGACCTACGACAACGGCACCAAGGTCGTCCCCGCGTACCTGCTCCAGCCGGTGAGCGTCGACAAGACCAACTACGAGAAGGAACTGGTCGCCACCGGCTACTACAAGGACAGCGACCTCAAGTAACCGCCACCTCCTAGTGATTGGAAGGCACGACCATGGCGGGACCCGTCCTGGAAATGCGCTCGATCGTCAAGACCTTTCCCGGCGTCAAGGCGCTGTCGGACGTCACTCTGACCGTCCAGCAGGGCGAGGTCCATGCCATCTGCGGGGAGAACGGCGCCGGCAAGTCGACCTTGATGAAGGTCCTCTCCGGCGTTCACCCGCACGGGAGTTACGAAGGGGACATCCTCTTCGAGTCGGAGGTCTGCACGTTCAAGGACATCAGGGCCAGTGAGCAGCACGGCATCGTGATCATCCACCAGGAGCTGGCCCTGGTGCCCTACCTCTCCATCGCGGAGAACATCTTCCTCGGCAACGAGCACGCCACCCGCGGGCTCATCAGCTGGTCCGAGACGCTGCGGCACGCGTCCGAGCTGCTGCGGCGGGTCGGGCTCGACGAGAACCCGCAGACCCGGGTCGCCGACATCGGCGTGGGCAAGCAGCAGCTCGTCGAGATCGCGAAGGCGCTGTCGAAGAAGGTGAAGCTGCTCATCCTGGACGAGCCGACCGCCGCCCTGAACGACGAGGACAGCGGCAAACTCCTGGATCTCATCCTGGAGTTGAAGAACCAGGGGATGACCTCGATCATCATCTCCCACAAGCTGAACGAGATCGAGCGGGTCGCGGACTCGGTGACCATCCTGCGCGACGGGCGGACCATCGAGACGCTCGACGTGAAGGCCGCGGAGACCACCGAGGACCGGATCATCAGCGGCATGGTCGGCCGCGACCTGGAGCACCGTTTCCCGGAGCGGACCCCGCACCACCCGGAGGAGGGCGCCGCGCCCGCCCTGGAGATCCGCGACTGGACCGTGTTCCACCCGATCGACCAGCAGCGCAAGGTGGTCGACGACGTGTCGATCTCCGTACGGCGCGGTGAGATCGTCGGCATCGCCGGGCTCATGGGCGCCGGGCGCACCGAACTGGCGATGAACGTCTTCGGGCGCGCCTACGGCCGCTACGCGAGCGGCACGGTGCTCAGGGACGGCAAGGAGATCCGGACGAAGACCGTGTCCGAGGCGGTCGGGCACGGGATCGCGTACGTCACCGAGGACCGCAAGCACTACGGCCTCAACCTGATCGACACGATCAACCGCAACATCACGCTCAGCGCCCTGGACAAGGTCTCCAAGCGCGGGATCGTCGACGAGCACGAGGAGCGGCAGGTCTCCGAGGGCTTCCGCAAGTCCATGAACATCAAGGCGCCGACCGTCTTCGAGCCGGTGGGCAAGCTGTCGGGCGGCAACCAGCAGAAGGTCGTCCTCAGCAAGTGGATCTTCGCGGGCCCCGAGGTGCTGATCCTGGACGAGCCGACCCGCGGGATCGACGTGGGCGCCAAGTTCGAGATCTACACGGTCATCGACCGGCTGGCGGCCGAGGGCAAGGCGGTCGTCTTCATCTCCTCCGAGCTGCCGGAGCTGCTCGGCATGTGCGACCGCATCTACACGATGGCAGCGGGACGGCTGACGGGTGAGTTCTCGCGGGCGGAAGCCTCGCAGGAAACGCTGATGCGTCAGATGACAAAGGACAAAGAGGTAACCCGATGAGCACGGATGTGACCGCCAAGACGCCGGCCCCCGCGCCGGCCGGGAAGAGCGGCTCGGACACGGGAGAGAGCCTGCTCCAGCTGATGCTGGACGGCATGCGCCGCAACATGCGGCAGTACGGCATGCTGTTCGCCCTCGGTCTGATCGTGGTGCTGTTCGCCGTGTGGACCAACGGCGACCTGCTGCTGCCGCGCAACGTCTCCAACCTGGTGCTGCAGAACAGCTACATCCTGATCCTCGCGATCGGCATGATGCTCGTCATCATCGCGGGCCACATCGACCTGTCGGTCGGCTCGCTGACGGCGTTCGTGGGCGCGATCGGCGCCGTACTGATGGTCAACCACGACCTCGCCTGGCCGCTCGCCCTGGTGCTGTGCCTGGCCATCGGCGCGGCCGCGGGCGCGGCGCAGGGCTTCCTCATCGCGTATCTCGGCATCCCGTCGTTCATCGTGACCCTGGCGGGCATGCTGACCTTCCGCGGTCTGACCGAGATCTTCCTCAAGGGCCAGACGATCGGCCCCTTCCCCGAGGGTCTGCAGAAGGTCGCCAACAGCTTCCTGCCCGAGGTCGGGCCCGACACGAACTACCACAACCTCACGCTGCTGCTCGGCATCGGCCTGATCGCCTTCGTGGTGTTCCAGGAGGTCCGTGACCGCAAGCGGCAGCAGGAGTTCTCCCTCGACGTCCTGCCCAGGAACCTCTTCCTGCTCAAGCTCGTCGCGCTGATCGCCGCCGTGCTCACCGTCACCATGCTGCTCGCCAGCTACAAGGGCGCTCCGGTCGTCCTGCTGATCCTCGGTGTCCTGGTCGCCGGCTTCGGCTACCTGATGCGCAACGCGGTCATCGGCCGCCACATCTACGCGATCGGCGGCAACCTCCCGGCGGCGAAGCTGTCGGGCGTGAAGGACAAGAAGGTCACCTTCCTGGTCTTCCTGAACATGGGCATGCTCGCGGCCCTGGCGGGTCTGGTCTTCGCCGCCCGCTTCAACGCGGCCTCGCCCAAGGCCGGTCTGAACTTCGAACTCGAAGCGATCGCGGCCTCGTTCATCGGCGGCGCGTCGATGAGCGGCGGCGTGGGCACGGTCCTCGGCGCGATCATCGGTGGTCTCGTCCTGGGCGTGCTGAACAACGGTATGAACCTCGTCGGCATCGGCAGCGACTGGCAGCAGGTCATCAAGGGTCTGGTACTGCTGGCCGCGGTCGGGTTCGACGTGTGGAACAAGCGCAAGGTCGGTTCGTAAGTCGCTAGGGCCCCCACTTCGGTGGGGGCCTTCAACTTCCACTGCAGGAGCCGTATATGGAAACCAGCAGACGAACGATCATCGCCGCGGCCGCAGCCGCGGGTGTCACCGCCGCCACCGTCGGCACGGCGCACGCCGGCACCGGGGGCGGGAAGCCGGTCAAGGAACTCTTCGGCAGGCTCGCCGACGGCACGAAGGTCCACCGCTGGTCGCTCGCGAACGGCGGCACACGTCTGAAGGTCATCTCCTACGGCGGGATCGTCCAGTCCCTGGAGATCCCCGACCGGCACGGCCACTACGCGAACGTCTCCCTGGGATACGACGACCTGGCGTCCTACGTAGCCGGTACGACGTTCTTCGGTGCGACGATCGGCCGTTACGGCAACCGCATCGCCGGCGGGCGCTTCACGCTCGACGGCAAGACCTACCAGCTCTCCGTCAACGACGGCGTGAACAGCCTGCACGGCGGGGCCAAGGGCTTCAACACCAAGGTCTGGGACGTCGAGGGCTTCACCTCCGGCTCCGATGTCGGCCTGCACCTGCACTACACCAGCATCGACGGCGAGATGGGCTACCCGGGCACGCTCCGGGTGAAGGTGACCTACACCCTCGACCGGCACGGTGACTGGCGCATCGACTACGAGGCCACCACCGACAAGGCGACGGTCGTCAACCTCACCAACCACACGTACTACAACCTCGCCGGTGAGGGCCGCGGCGGCATCTACGACCACGAACTCACCCTGGCCGCAGGGCGCTTCACCCCCACCGACGCCGGCCTGATCCCCACCGGTGAGCTGGCGAAGGTCGCGGGCACCCCCTTCGACTTCCGGCGTGCCAAGCCGGTCGGCCGCGACATCCGGGCCGGCCACCCCCAGCTGGTCACCGCCAAGGGCTTCGACCACAACTGGGTGCTCGACAAGGGCGTCACCGCCCGGCCCGAGCACATCGCCACCCTGCGCGATCCGGACTCCGGCCGCACCCTGAAGATCGCGACCGACCAGCCGGGCGTGCAGTTCTACTCGGGCAACTTCCTGGACGGCACCCTGGTGGGCACCTCCGGACACACCTACCGGCAGGGCGACGGCATGTGCCTGGAGACCCAGCACTTCCCGGACTCGCCGAACCAGCCCTCGTTCCCCTCGACGGTGCTGCGCCCGGGCCGGACGTACCGCACGACGACGGTGCACTCCTTCAGCGCCTGAACCAGCGCCTGAACCAGCGTCCAACGCCCCCGGAATCCAGTGCCGGACGCCGTCGAAGGCCTTGAGGTTGCCCCGGTGCGCGGACCCTCACCGGATCCTCACGAGTTGAACAGCGCCACCCCCGTCTCCGTATGAGAGGGCGGCCCGTGCTCCCCCGCACGGGCCGCCCAGAGACGGAGGTTCCATGGCCGACAACGTCGCCTCGCTGTTCCGCGGCACTGCGGCGCACAGCCCCTCGATGGCTGCGCTCGCCCGCGAGAGCGATGGAGTCGGCCCGATCGACTTCTGCATCCCGTGCAACCCGTACTTCCCCACGCCCGGCATGTTCGACGAACTGGCCGGGCGGCTGCGCGAGATCATCACGTACTACCCGAGCAGCGCCGACACCATCACGGCCGAGCTGTGCGCGCTGCTCCAGCTCCCGCCGAGCTGTGTCGCCATGGGCAACGGTTCCACGGAACTGATCACCTGGATCGACCACCTGCTGGTCCGCGAGTCCCTCGCCATCCCCGTCCCCACCTTCGGCCGCTGGACCGACCAGCCGATGGAGACCGGCAAGCGCGTCGACATGTTCCCGCTCCAGGAGTCGACGGGCTTCGCCCTGGACCCCGCGAAGTACATCCAGTTCATCCGCGCCCGGGGCACCCGGGTCGCCGTCATCTGCAACCCCAACAACCCGGACGGCGGCTTCCTGAGCCGGCAGACGGTCGTGAACTTCATGGACGCGCTCCAGGACCTGGACCTGGTGATCATCGACGAGTCGTTCCTGGAGTTCGCCGACGCGGAGAACGAGCCGAGTGTCGTCGAGGAGGCGGTGCTGCGGCCCAACGTCATCGTGCTGCGCAGCCTCGGCAAGAACTTCGGCCTGCACGGCATCCGCTTCGGCTACCTCGTGGCCAACCCCGCGCTCGCGGGCAAGATCCGCTCCATGCTGCCCAAGTGGAACCTCAACTCCTTCGCGGAGACCGTGGTCTTCATGCTCAAGGAGCACGGCGCCGAGTACATGGAGAGCCTGCACCTGGTGCGTCGCGACCGGCTCGACATGGCCCGTCAGCTGACCGCGCTGCCCGGCCTGACGGTCTACCCCTCGCAGGGCAACTTCCTCTTCGTACGGCTGCCCGTGGGTGCCGAGGGCACCGTCGTCCGCGACCGGCTGCTCACCGAGCACCGGATCCTGGTCCGCGAGTGCGGCAACAAGATCGGTTCCTCCAGTCGCTTCCTGAGACTCGTGGTGCGCCCCCAGGTGGACGTGCGTCGCCTGGTGTCCGGCCTGGAACAGGTGCTCTACGGGTCCAGGAGGGGAGCCGTCGTGTCCGAGCCGAGCACAGGGACCGGCTACAGCTCGGGCACGGCGGCGGTCGACCGCCTGATCAGCGAGACGAACGGGGTCGGCATGCCGCTGGCCGCGCAGGCCGCCGCGATGCCCAGCCTGCCGCCCGCGCAGACCTGGCCGGGCCCGGCGCAGGCTCCGGCACAACTGCCCGGCGGTATGCCCGACGGTATGCCCGGTCTGATGCCCGCCCCGGCCGCCGCCATGATGCCCGCCCCGGCGGCCGCCATGATGCCGCCCATGGCCCCCATGCCCCCGGCCGCCCCGCCGCAGCAGCAGCCCATGCCCGCGGTCGCCCAGATGCCGCCCCCGCCGATGCCCGCGGTCGCCCAGATGCCGCCCCCGCCGATGCCGGCGGTGGCCCAGATGCAGCCCCCGCCGATGTCCGCGCCGCCCATGCAGGGCATGCCCGGCGCACCCGGCATGCCTGGTATGCCCGGCATGACCCCGGCGCCGGCCACCGGGCTCGGCCAGACCGGAATACCGGGCCTGCGCAACGGCGGGCTGACCGCCGCCCAGGTACGGGGCCGCACCCAGCCGGAACCGGAGCCCGCGCCGCAGCCGACGGGCTGGCCGGCCGCCGGTGCGATGTACAACCAGGTCGGCTAGGGCGGACACGGGCGGCGGGAGATCCTCCCGGGCCGCGGGGACGACGAAGGGCAAGGAGAACTCCCGCTCCTTGCCCTCTTCAACGTATAGCGCGCCAGGGGGCTTGCGGCAAGGCCCCGGTCGTACCGCAGAATCGTCGACCGGGGCCGGAACCTGCGTAAATGCCCACTTCACGACGTACGTGCGCTGTTGCCCGCGTATGACGTCGGGTTGCGCGCGGGCTCGCGCACGGAGCGGCCGGCCGACATCCCCTCGTTGAACGGGCGTCCTGATGATTGACGTGATCGTGGTCGGCGGCGGGCCGACCGGGCTGATGCTGGCCTGCGAACTGCGGCTGCACGGTGTGCGGGTGGTCGTGCTGGAGAAGCTGTCCGAGCCGACCACGGAGTTCCGCGGGCGCGGCCTGCACACGCGCAGCGTCGAGATCATGGACCAGCGCGGTCTGCTGGACCGGTTCCTCGCGGTCGGTGAGACGTTCCGGGTCGGCGGTTTCTTCGGCGGCATCCACAAGCCGTGGCCCGACGGGGTGGACACGGCGCACCCGTACGGCCTCTCCACCCCGCAGCCGGTCGTCGAGCGCCTGCTCCACGAGCGCGCCCTCGAACTCGGCGCGGAGATCCGGCGCGGCCGCGAGGTGGTCGGGCTGAGCCAGTACGACGGGAACGGGGACGGGGACGGCGCCGGCGTGAGTGTCGATCTCGCGGACGGCACCCGGCTGCGGGCGCGGTACGCCGTCGGGTGCGACGGCGGGCGCAGCACGGTGCGCAAGCTGCTCGGTGTCGGTTTCCCCGGCGAGCCCGCCAAGGTCGAGACACTGCTCGGCGACGTGGAGATGACCGAGGACCGGGCGACGGTCGAGGCCGTCGTCGCGGAGGTCCGCAGGACCCAGCTGCGGTTCGGCACCATCGCCAACGGGGACGGGACCTACCGCGTCGTCGTGCCCGCCGAGGGCGTGGCGGAGGACCGTGCGAGCGAGCCGACCCTGGAGGAGTTCAGGCAGCGGCTGCGGGCGGTCGCGGGCACCGACTTCGGCGTGCACTCGCCGCGCCGGCTGTCGCGGTTCGGCGACGCGACCCGGCAGGCCGAGCGCTACCGGGTCGGCCGGGTCATGCTGGCCGGCGACGCGGCGCACATCCACCCGCCGACCGGCGGCCAGGGGCTCAACCTCGGCGTCCAGGACGCGTTCAACCTCGGCTGGAAACTGGCCGCCGAGGTCCGTGGCTGGGCGCCGGAGAGCCTCCTGGACAGCTACCACGCCGAACGCCACCCGGTGGGCGCCCGCGTGCTGGACAACACCCGCGCGCAGATCACACTGCTGGGGACCGACCCGGGGGCGACCGCGCTGCGCGAACTGTTCTCGAAGCTGATGGACTTCGAGGAGGTGAACCGGTACGTCACCGAGATGATCACCGCGGTCGGGGTCCGCTACGACTTCGGCGCGGGGCACGACCTGCTCGGCCGGCGGATGCGGGACGTGCGGCTGGAGCGGGGCCGTCTCTACGGGCTGATGCACGCCGGCCGCGGGCTGCTGCTCGACGGGACGGGCCGGCTCCGGGTGACGGGCTGGGCGGACCGGGTCGACCACGTCGTCGACACCGGCGGGGAACTGGACGTGCCCGCCGTCCTGTTGCGGCCGGACGGTCATGTGGCCTGGGCCGGCGAGGACCAGAAGGATCTGCTCGACGTGATGCCGAGGTGGTTCGGCGCGCCCGCAGGCTGACCTCGCGGTGGGGGGCTCCGTCCCGTTCACGCCCCGTCCGCCCGTCCGGTCCGGGCCGGCCGGGCCGGCAGGTCGATCTCGGCGCGGACCGTCTTGCCGGGCGGTTCCCGGTCCAGCACCTCCCAGCGGGCGGCGAGCGCCTCGACGATGCCGAGCCCGCGCCCCTGTTCGCCGAGCGGGTCCGCGGGCGGCAGGGCGCCCGGTCCCGGCGGACGCGGCCCGTCCCGCGTGTCGCTCACCTCGACCCGGACACCGCCCGTGACGAGGGAGAGCCGCAGCTCGAAGTCGCGGCCGGGCACCCGGCCGTGGGTCACCGCGTTGGCGGCCAGTTCGGCGACGATCGCGGCGGCGGCGTCGGAGGCGTCCGTCCCGTGCGGGATGCCCCAGGCACGGAGTTGTTCCAGGGCGAGGCGGCGGGCGAGGCGGGCGCCGCGCGGAGTGGCACTGAGACGCTGCGTGAACACACGTACGGTAACCGGGCGCCGGGGGGTGGGTGGTGCGGTCATGCCCCCAATCTGCCGGTCGCCGGGGGCACTTCACCAGGTCGGCGCCGCGTACGCCGGGGAAGCGTACGCGGTGACGGGGTGGACAGTACCGGTCACGGGGCGTGACCATGGCCACGGGAGGTGACCATGGCGGTCGAGGGTGCGGTGGGGACGGGTGGCGAGCCGGAATCGTCCGACAGTCTGCGGACGTTCGGTGCGGTCGTGCAGGCGTTGCGGGAGCACGCGGGGCTGAGCCGGGAGGAGTTCGGCGAACGGGTGCGGTTCTCCAGACACACGGTGGCGTCCGTGGAGTTGGGGCGCCGCATGCCGGACCCGACGTTCGTCGAGCGGGCGGAGGAGGTACTGGGGAACACCGGGGCGTTACGGAAGGCGGCGGGGCATCTGGCACGGCAGCCGGGGCTCGCGGCGTGGTTCCGGCGATGGGCACGGTTGGAGGCGACCGCGATCACCCTCTATACGTACGAGTGCCGGTTGATTCCGGGGTTGTTGCAGACGGAGGCGTATGCGCGCACGTTGTTCACGAACCAGCTGCCCCCACTGGACGACGCACAGATCGAAGCGCAGTGGACGGCCCGGGCGGAACGCCAGCGACTGCTGCGGGAACGGCCGAACACGGCCTTCGGCTTCATCCTGGAGGAAGGCGTGCTCCTGCGGCGCACGGGCGGGGTGGAGGTCACACGAGGACTCATCGATCACGTCCTGGAGATCGCCCAGCTGCGGAACGTCGAGATCCAGGTCATGCCGCAGGTACGGGAGACACATGCGGGGCTCGACGGTCCGATGAGGTTGCTGGAGACACCCGACAACCGCTGGTTCGCCTACTGCGAGGGGCAGGAGAGCGGCCAGCTAATCGCCGATCCGAAGGTCGTCAGCATGCTCCAGATGCGGTATGCCAGGATGCGTTCACAGGCTCTCACTCTCGAAGACGCCCTGAGCCTCTTGCAGCGCATGCGAGGAGACCTATGAGCACCAGCGGACTGGCGTGGTTCAAGTCGAGTTGCAGCAGCGGCGGCTCCGGCGACTGCGTCGAAGTAGCCCTTTCCTGGCGCAAGTCCAGCTACAGCGGTGGTTCCGGCGACGACTGCGTAGAGGTCGCCACCTCCCCCCGCACCGTCCACGTCCGCGACTCCAAGGACCCCCAGGGCCCCCACCTCACCCTCTCCCCCGTCACCTGGTCCGACTTCCTCACCTACGCCGTCACCCGCGCCTGAGCCCGCCCACCCTTGCCGCGCCGGGAACCTCATATGACCGGAATAGGACGAATCGCTGTGGACAATGATCACAGCGACGCCGCTGTCCCTGGGAGGCCCCGCATGGTGTTGAGCAGACGTACCTTCAGCGCACTCGCCGGCACCGCCGCGCTGGGCCTCACGCTGGGCGGCAGCGGTGGCGGCGGCGCGTACGCGGCCGGCACCGTGCCCACCGGGCCCGCGCCCGGACCGCCCCGCGCCGACGGACGGCGGCACACCATCGGGTTCGACAAGTACTCCCTGCTGATCGACGGCAGACGCGTGGTGCTGTGGTCCGGCGAGGTCCACCCCTTCCGGCTGCCGAGCCCCTCCCTCTGGCGCGACGTGCTGCAGAAGCTGCGCGCCCACGGCTACAACACGATCAGCGTCTACGTCTCCTGGAACTACCACTCGCCCGCCCCCGGGCACTACGACTTCACGGGCGTCCGCGACCTCGGCCTGTTCCTGCGCACGGCGGCCGAGACGGGTCTGTACGTGATCCTGCGGCCCGGCCCGTACATCAACGCCGAGGTCGACGCCGGCGGCTTCCCGGGCTGGCTGACGGCCACCCGGGGCACCGCCCGGACCTCCGACCCGACCTATCTGTCGCACGTCGACGAGTGGCTGACCGCCGTGAACCGGGTCGCGGCCCGGCACCTCCACACCGACGGCGGCGGCACGATCGTCCTCTACCAGCTGGAGAACGAGTACGCGAACAACGTCACCAGTCCGCGCGGCCGCGACTACATGGCCCACCTGTACGCCAAGGCCCGCGCCGACGGCATCGACGTACCGCTGTTCCACAACGACAAGGGCAGGAACGGTCACTGGGCACCCGGGACCTTCGACACCCATGGCGAGAAGGGCCGTTACCTGTACGGGTTCGACGGCTACCCGTCCCCTGCCGAACCGCCGCCGGACTGGGGCTACTACGGCGTCGGCGGGACGAAGGGCGGCTCGACCGCGAGTCCCGGGACCCCGGGGTTCCTGGCCGAGTTCGGCGGCGGCTGGTTCGACCCGTGGGGCGGGGTGGAGTTCGACGGCAAGGGGTACGCGGAGTCGGCCCGGACCCGGGACGCGGCGTACGAGCGGCGCTTCTACCTCACCAACATCGCCAACGGCATCAAGATCCACAACGTCTACATGACCTTCGGCGGCACCTCCTGGGGCTGGCTGCCCGCGCCGGTCGTCTACACGTCGTACGACTACGGTGCCGCCCTCGACGAGGCCCGCAGGCCGACCCCGAAGCTGGTCCCGATGCACCAGATCGGGCAGCTCCTGCACTCCGTGCCCGACCTCGCCAGACTGGACCGGGCGCCGGCCGTCGCGGTCGGCGACGGCGGCGGGTCGCGGGCCCTCGCCGGGATCACGGCGTACCACCTCGTCAATCCCGACACCAAGGCGCACTTCCACGTGCTGCGCAACGACCGGCCCGCCGACGTCGTGGCCGCCGTCACGCTCGCCGGGGAGAGCGTCCGGGTGCCCCTCCCCGGTCTCGACGCCCGGCTGCTCGCCACCGGACTCTCCCTGGGGCGGCGGACCCTGCGGTACTCCAGCGCGCAGCCCATGCTGCGGCTGGCCGCCGGACGGCAGGACATCGCGGTGTTCACAGGGCGGCGAGGTGAGCCGACCTGGACGGTGCTGGAGTGCGCGAGCGCGCCGAAGGTCACCGTGCTGGAGGGCAGCGCGCGCCATGAGCACGCACACGGCCTCCTGCGTATCGACGCCGAACTCAAGGGCCTGACACGCGTGTTGGTGGAGGGCGGCGGCGACACGGCGCCGCTCCTGCTGCTCCTCGCCGACGACGGGACGTCCGCGCGGCTGTGGCGTCACGACACCCCGTCGGGCCCGGTCCTGGTGCGCGGCCCGGCCCTGGTGCGCACCGCGGACCTGCGCGGCACGACCGTCCACCTCACCGGGGACACGGTGACGGCCGCGGACCTGGAGGTGTGGGGGCCGCGCGGCGTGGACGGCGTGGTCTGGAACCAGGGCGCGGTGCGCACCCGCGCGACCCCGTCCGGCAGCCGGCTGGCCGAGCGGCGGCTGCCCGGCGTACCAGCCGTCGCGCTCCCCGCGCTGCGGAAGTGGCGCCATCACACCGAGAACCCGGAGTCCGCCGCCCGGTTCGACGACTCGGCCTGGCGGACCGCCGACCGGACGTCCTCGCACAGCGTCACCCCCGTACCGGCCGGGCAGCCCGTGCTGTTCGCCGACGACTACGGCTTCCACTACGGGGACGTCTGGTACCGGGGTCATTTCGCGGACGCGGCCGGCGCGGAGTCGGTGTCCCTGTCGTACGTCACGGGCACGCAGGGGCTGCTGATGGCGTGGCTGGACGGCAAGCCGCTGGGCACGCACCGGATGCCGGTGCCGGACAAGAAGACGGTCCGGCAGGGGACCTGGGCCGCCAGGGCCACCTTCCCCGTCCCGTCGGAGGTCCGCCGGGCGAAGGGGCCGCACGTGCTGTCGGTCCTGGTGCGGCGGATGCAGCACGACCAGGACGGCACGGCCAAGGACACGCACAAGGCGGCCCGCGGGCTGACGGCCGTGACCTTCGGTGGCGCCGCGCCCGCGCTCTCCTGGCGGATCCAGGGCGCGGCGGCCCCGGACCCGGTGCGCGGGCCGCTGAACCACGGCGGTCTGTACGGGGAGCGGCAGGGCTGGCATCTGCCGGGGTTCGCGGACGGCGGCTGGAAGGCCGTGGAGTTCCCGCAGGCGCGGCGGGGCCAGGGGGTCTGCTGGTACCGCACCGGGTTCCGGCTCGCGGTCGACCCCGCCGTGGACGCCTCGATCGGGCTCACCCTCACCGACGACCCGTCCCGCGCCTACCGTGTCCAGATCTTCCTGAACGGCTGGAACCTGGGCCAGTACATCAACGACGTAGGTCCTCAGCACACCTTCGTGCTGCCGAACGGGGTGCTGAACACACGGGGTGCCAACACCTTGGCCCTCGCCGTGCTGGCGGACGGGACCACGCCCGCGGGTCCGGGCACGGTGCGGCTGACCCTCATGGGCAGTGCGGCCGGTGGGGTGCCGGTGACGCCGGTGGCCTCTCCCGGCCGGTGATCGCCGGCCGGGCCTGATCGTCCCCGTCCGGTCGGTGACTGGGCGGGGACGTCGGGGGGATCGGGTTTCCGGGAAGCCGTCAGCCGGCGAACGCGGGCTGTGCCAGGCCCTTCCCGGCGCCGGGGACGACGAGGACCGAGCCGGAGAGGGGGTGCGGGGCGACCAGACCGGTTCGGGCCGTGGTGATGTACAGGTCGGTCAGGTCGGCGCCGCCGAACGCGCAGGCGGTGGGGCGGCGGACCGGGAGGGCGATCACGCGGTCGAGACGGCCGTCGGGGGTGTAGCGGCGGACCGCGCCACCGTCCCAGAACGCCACCCAGACACAGCCCTCGGCGTCCACGGTGAGCCCGTCCGGGTAACCCTCCACGGCATCGATGGTGACCAACGCACGCCTGTTGCACGGCAGTTGGTCCTCGCCGACGTCGAAGACGTCGATCCGCCGGGTCGGGGTGTCGATGTAGTACATCAGCCGCCCGTCGGGGCTCCACCCCGTGCCGTTGCTGACGGTGACGTCGTCCAGGACGGTGTGCGCGGTGCCGTCGGCGGCGATCCGGGACAGCGCGCCGCCGCCCCGGCCCTCGTCGTAGCGCATGCTGCCGGCCCAGAGCGCGCCGTCGGGGGCGACCGCGGCGTCGTTGCCCCGGCGGCCGGGGACGAGTTCGCGGTGCAGCCAGCGGAACCCCCCGGGCGGACCGGACGGGCCGGACTTATCGGACGCGACCGTCGGACCGTACAGCCCCACGCCGTCACGGAGGTTGACCACCAGGCCGCCGCCCACGCGAGGCTTGGCCGCGCCCACGTGCTGCTCGGTGACCATGACCGTACGGCGCCCGGAGAGGGGATCGTAGGTGTGGACGCGGGAGCCGAGGATGTCGACCCAGATCAGCCGCTGCTCGCGGGCGTCCCAGGTCGGACCCTCACCGAGGGCCGCGTCGGCGCGTATCGCGACGTCGAAGCCGGTCATCCGACCACGCTCCGGTGACCGAGCCGCTCGGAGAGCTCGGCGGCGCCCTTCGCCGCCAGCTGCTCCAGCTCGGCACGGCGGTCGTCGCTCCAGCGGATCATCGGTACGGAGATGGACAGCGCCGCGACGACCTGCCCCGTGCGGTCGCGCACCGGGGCGGCCACACAGCTCACGTCCGGGTTCGACTCACGGCTCTCCACGGCGACGCCGCGGCGGCGGATCTCCGCCAGGGCCTCGCGCAGGGCACCCGGTTCGGTGATGCTGTTCGGTGTCATCGCGACCAGGTCCGCGTCGTCGGGGACACGGGAGGCCAGCTCCGGACCGGGCAGCGAGGCGAGCAGCATCTTGCCCACGGAGGTGCAGTGGGCGGGGAGCCGGCGACCCGCCGCCGACACCATGCGCACGGCGTGCGTGGAGTCGACCTTCGCGATGTAGATGACGTCCGTGCCCTCCAGGATCGCCACATGGACCGTCTCGTCGCAGGTCTCGGCGACGGAACGGGCGACCTGCTGGCCCTCCGCGGCGAGGTCCAGCTGCTCGGCGTAGCGGCTGCCGAGCTGGTAAGGCCGCACACCGAGGCGGTAGCGTCCGGGCTGGCCCGGTATCTGCACGATGTACGAGCGGGCGGCGAGCGTGGTGACCAGCTCGTGCACCGTCGTCCGAGGCAGTTGCAGCCTGCGCACGATGTCGGGGGCGGAGAGCGTGCCGTCCCCGTCGAGGAAGAGCTCGAGGATGTCGAGAGCCCGGGTCACGGCAGGTACGAGGCGTCCCACAACCGGCCCCCTCCCTATGTTCGAAATTTCAACAGACGATCGGCATGACGAACACAGGCTACTCATGGTGGTCTTGGAGGGGCAATGGGTGGGCGACAGTGAGGTGCCGGGGGCTGGTTTCGAGTGGTGGGGACGGCGAGGCGTACGACCTTCCGCGCGACGCCGCCCGTGCGCCGGCCCGATGCGCGATCATGGGCCCCATGCCCGCCAAGCGACCCGCAGGACCCTTCACCCCGCTCGACTTCCAACTGGTCCTGCTGCGCCGCATGGCCGACCACAACCCGGACCTCGTCGACGACGCCCGTCGTGAACTGGGTGTCTCCCTCGCCGACATGCGCGAGGCCAACCGGCGCTGGCAGGCGATGCTGCACGCCCCGCGCTCCCGCTCCGCGGCCCACCGCTACCGCTCGGTCCTCGGCGCCCCGGAGTCGGCCGGACCGCGCCGGATCGGCGACCTCACCTGCGAGGCCCTGCTGTGGCCCGTCCCGCTCTGGCCCGGCCTGCGCTTCGAGGTTCTCGCCCTGCCGAACGGGGTGGTCTGGAACGAGTGGCTGGTCCGCGCACCCGGTACCGCCGGTCCGGCGCTGAGGACCCTCGACGACCTGACCCCCTGGTCCTGCACGGTCGACGAGGCCGCCCGCGCCTTCGCCCCCGCCCGGCCACTGGAGGGCACCGCCCCCACCCGCTGGGGGCTCGCCTTCACGGCCCCGGACGCGTCGGGGGTACGGCGGGAGTGCGCGGCCGAGTTCACCTGGGGGCTGCTCCAGCGGGTGGCCGTCAGCGGGCGGCCCGGATGACCGCCTCCGCGACGACGGGCACCGACTCCGGGTGCAGCCACAGGAAGAGGTTGGGTTCCACCAGTTCCAGTTCCATGACGCACGGCTGCCCGTCGTCGCCGTCGACGACGTCGACCCGGGCGTAGAGCAGGGCGTCCCCGTCCGTGCCGTGCGCTCCGTGCGGTACGGCGGCCAGCGCGCGCTCGGCGAGGGCGAGTTCGGCCGGGGTCGGCTGCCAGACCTCGAGCCGGGGGTGCGGGACCTTGTCCGCGTCGTACGCCGTCCCGGGTTCGAGGACCGCGCCCTTGCGGGCGGCGTGCAGGAAGCGTCCGCCGAAGAACTGAAGCGCCCGCTCGCCGGAGGTGTCCACGCCACGCAGGTAGGGCTGGACCATCGCGGTCAGCCCCCGCTCGTGCATGCGGGCCAAGTGCCGCAGCGCGGTCTCCCGCTCCTCGGGCCGGTAGCGGGCGGCGAGCCGCGCGCCCGCGCCCGACGTGGGCTTCACGACGTACTCGTGGTCGTCCGGAAGGGCGGCGGGGTCTCCGGGCGCGAGGTACCGGGTCGGCACGGTCGGCACCCCGGCCCCGGCCAGTTCGCCGAGGTACCGCTTGTCGGTGTTCCACCGCACGACCGCCGCCGGATTGGCCAGCCGGGTGAGCTTCGCGACCCGCTCGGCCCACGCCACGAACTCCGCGACCCGCCAGCTGTAGTCCCAGGTCGAGCGGATGAGGACCAGGTCGAAGTCCGCCCAGTCGACGGCCGGATCGTCCCAGTGCACGATCCCCGCCCGCGCCCCGGCGTCCTCCAGGGCTCCCTCCAGCACGGGCAGGTCCCGGTCCGCGCTCGTCGTGCCCTCCTCCGGCCGGTAGGTGGCGAGTGCGATGCGGGGGCGGGCGGCGGTGCGGGCCACGGCGGACTCCATCCTCGTAACGTCTGATCCCCGGGGAGGCTACAACCGGCCGTGCCGGCCCGGCTCGCGCGGGCCGGACCGGTGCGCGGGACGGGCGCTCATCGGGCCGGGACGCGCGCGGCCGGGACGGCCGCGACGGCGCGCACCGCCCGCAGGTCCGCGGGGTGGCGCAGGGCCCGGGACACGGCCTCGATCTCCGCCAGCAGGTTCTCGGTGTCCGGGTCCACGAGGGGTGCCGTGACGTCGTCCCGCCGGGTGCGCCTGCCGGTCTCCACGGCGTCCTGGACCGTCACCGCGTGGGCGAGCGCCCGCGCCCGGCCGGCCTCGAACCCCAGGCCGACCGCCGCGTCGTACGCCGTGTGCCGCAGGTCCTCGTCGAGGAACCGGGCGAGGTGCAGCAGCGCGTCCCGGATGAACGTCTCGCGGCGCATCAGGCGCAGTTCCGGGGTGGCCCGGAGTCTGACGGGGACGCGCCCGCCCGCGGCCGTCCGCATCAGCCGGTACAGGGGCCGCAGCCGCCAGAGAGCGAGCCGGGTGCGCGCACGCCGCTGAAGGAACTGGCCGGCGTGCGGCAGGATGAAGCCGACCGCGATCAGGACGGCGGAGAGGGAGGCGACCGGCGGGGCCAGGTCGGTGCTGAGCGGGTCCAGGTCGTGACCGCTCCAGCGGGCGCCGACGGCGCAGAGCTTCGCGGCGTCGTAGACCAGGTTCACCGTGTAGCCGACGCCCAGGAACTTCAGGCCGCCGCGCAGCCATACGTCGAGCCCGTCCGTACGGATCCAGTTCCAGACCAGCTTGGACGTGATCAGACAGGCCACGGTGTGCGCGAGCAGGTAGAGCACGATCAGCTCACGCATGAACGGCGTGCGGGCGTAGTACGTGTCGAGGTCCCGGATCCGCTCGGCGGGCGCGTCGGCGAACGCGAACAGCACCCACAGCGCGACGATCACCCCGGCGTAGACGGCGACGACCCAGCGGGTGGCACGGCGGGTGGCCGCGCGGCCGGTGATGCCGTTGCGCCAGGTCGTGATCATCAGCAGGCAGGCTCCGCTGAAGGCGGTGACCAGGCTGTAGAGCAGGGGCGCCGCGATGTTCGGTACGCCGGTGAAGCGGTTGGCCCAGGCGATCGTCGGCGGCGCTGCGGAGACGAAGACGGCGCAGGCGACGACGAGGAGGCCGCCGACGGCTCGAAGGAGCGGGTCCTTCCAGAGCTTGACGATGCTGGGCAGCTTGATGGCGAGGGCGGCGGTGAGGACCGCGATCGGTATCCAGAAGGAGATGTAGATCCCGGCGAGGAAGTGGGAGAGGCCCATCGCCGGTCAGTCCCGGGGGCCGCGGTAGCCCAGGGAGGCCTGGATGGCGCGTCCGACCGGGTCGGCGGGGCCCTGCGGGCGGGAGCCGGTCACCCAGGAGCGGAAGACGCTCGCGAGGTGGAGGCCGAAGTCCTCGGCCTCGGCCTCGTCGGCCTCGTGCGAGCCGTTGCGGGCGGCGACGGTGAGCGCGATCTCCTGCCAGCGGGGGTCGTCCGACAGGGCGCGGGCGGCGGCCGCGCCGGCGAAGTGGTGGTGGGAGTGCGCGTGACCGGCCGACATGTGCCACAACTCGTGCCCGAGGATGACGAGTTGCTGGACCGTTTCGGCGCGCTCCTCGACGATGACGAGGTCGAAGTCGTGGAACTCCATCCACAGTCCGGTGACCTCGATCTCGTCGGGGAAGCGTTCGAAGCGCAGCTGGACGGGCCGGCCGTCCCGGCGCCGGCTCATCTCCTCACAGAGCGCGCCGGCCAGTTCCCGTACGTCGACGGGCGCGTCGAGGCGCTTCCGCAGGGACCGGGAGAGTTCGACCGCGAGGGCGCGCATCTCGGAGTCGGCTCTGCGGGAGAACAGGGCCGCGGCGCGCTTCCAGACACCGCCGGCCCGTCCGGCCGTCCTGCCCGTCACACCGCTCGCCGCACTCCGCGTCACTCCGCTCTCCGCCCCGCTCCTCGCTCCGTCGCGCAGCCGGACCCGTCGCCCCGTGCTGTCGTCGTGGCGGTTGACCCGTCAAATTGTCGCGCCGTGGGCGAGACTACGGGCCCGGATCGCCCCACGCCATGGTTTTCCGCGCGGTCGTTCCCGGTTCGGGAGCGGCGCGAGCACCCGCCGCCCGCACGCCCCTCGGGTACCTGCCGGTAGGCGCCGCCGGGCGGGGCTCAACGCGCGTCCTCGTGCGGGTCCCTGACGGTGGCCGTACCGGAGCGGGTAAGCGGTGCCGGTGCCGGCATGCGGTGACCGTGCCGGAGGCGGGGGGCGGTGCCGGTCCCAACGGGCGGGTGGCCGTGCCGGGCCGCCGGGCGGCTGGCGGTGCCGGTAAGCGGGGGCCGTCCCGGTGCCGGGGGCGGGAGCGGTGCCGGTAAGCGGGGGCCGTCCCGGTGCCGGGGGCGGGAGCGGTGCCGGTAAGCGGTGGCCGTCCCGGTGCCGGGGGCGGGAGGCCATGCCGGTCCCGGCGGGCGGTGGCCGTCCCGGTGCCGGCGGGCGGGAGGCCGTGCCGGTCGGTGTGATCTGCCTCGCGCTCCGCGGGTCGCGGGCTCCGGCAGGTTTCCCACGCCCTGGTGTAGGAACGGTTCTGACTGTCACCGGCAGAACGTCCCTACTGGCAAGGAGCACCCCGCGTGTCCTCCCTCTTTCCGGCCCTGGTCAGCGGTTCGACCGCACGGCGGCCCGCCCTTCGCTTCGGCGACCGGTCCCTGACGTACGCGGAACTCGCCGCCTCGGCGGGCGCGCTGGCCGCACGACTCGAAGGCCGGGAACGGATCGCCGTGTGGGCGACGCCGTCCCTGGAGACGGCCGTCGGGGTGGTGGCCGCGCTGCTCGCCCAGGTGCCCGCCGTGCCGCTCAACCCCAAGTCGGGCGAGGGCGAGCTGGGGCACATCGTGTCCGACAGCGCTCCGTCGCTGGTGCTCGCCGGGGAGGGGGACGACCTGCCCTCGCCCGTACGGGAGTTGGAGCGCATCGACGTCGTGACGCGGCACACCGGCGGGATCGTGCCGGAGCCCCCGGCCGAGCCGGACGACCCCGCCGCACCCGCCCTCGTCGTCTACACCTCCGGCACCACGGGTCCGCCCAAGGGTGCCGTCGTCCCCCGCCGCGCGATCGCCTCGACCCTGGACGCGCTGGCCGACGCCTGGCAGTGGACGGGCGACGACGTGCTCGTGCACGGGCTGCCGCTCTTCCATGTGCACGGGCTGATCCTGGGCATCCTCGGGCCGTTGCGGCGCGGCGGGGCCGTGCGCCACCTGGGGCGGTTCAGCGCGGAGGGCGTGACGCGCGAGCTGAACGCGGGGGCGACCATGCTGTTCGGGGTGCCGACGATGTACCACCGGCTCGCCGAGGCGCTCGCCGAGGACGCGGAGCTGGCCAAGGCGCTCGGCCGGGCGCGGCTGCTGGTCTCCGGTTCCGCCGCGCTGCCGGTGCACGACCACGAGCGGATCACGGCGGCGACCGGGCGGCGGGTCGTCGAGCGGTACGGCATGACCGAGACGCTCATGAACACCAGCGTCCGGGTGGACGGCCCGGCGCGGCCGGGGACCGTCGGGGTGCCGCTGCCGGGCGTCGGGCTGCGGCTGGTCGAGGAGGACGGTTCGACGCTCGCCTCGTACGACGCGGACGGCACCCCGACCGGCTCGTACGACACCGAGGGCAACCCCACCGGCGCCTACGACGGCGAGAGCGTCGGCGAGATCCAGGTGCGCGGGCCGAACCTGTTCACCGAGTACCTGAACCGGCCCGACGCCACGGCCGCCGCGTTCACCGCGGACGGCTGGTTCCGCACCGGTGACATGGCGGTGCGCGACGCCGACGGCTGCGTACGCATCGTGGGCCGCAAGGCCACCGACCTGATCAAGAGCGGTGGTTACAAGATCGGCGCCGGTGAGATCGAGAACGCGCTGCTCGAACACCCCGCCGTGCGCGAGGCCGCCGTCACCGGGGAGCCCGACGACGACCTGGGCGAGCGGATCGTGGCCTGGGTGGTGGCGGTGGACGCCCCCGCCGCGGGCCTCGACCGCGAACTCGCCGACCACGTGGCCCGCCGGCTCGCCCCCCACAAGCGCCCGCGCACCGTGCGCTTCCTGTCCGCCCTCCCCCGCAACGACATGGGCAAGATCCTGAAGCGGGCGCTCCCGGACGCCCTCGCGGACTCCCGGACGCCCACCCGCGCGAACGACGCCACGCATGACTGAGCGCCTCCCGGCCCGTGAGGCCATCGCCCTCGCCACCGACGAGTTCACCGAACTCCGGGTACCGATAAGACATTTCGAGCCGGACGGTCCGCTGTCCTGGCAGGGGTACGACGACACCCGCTCCCGTGCCGCGGCCCGCACCGGCGAGGACGAGTCCGTGGTCTGCGGCACCGCGGTCGTCGGCGGCACCCGGGTCGCGCTGATCGCCTTCGAGTTCGGCTTCCTCGGCGGCTCGCTCGGCGCACGCACCGGCGACCGTCTGGAAGCCGCGTACGCCCATGCCCGGGAACACCGGCTGCCGGTCGTCTCGCTGGTCGCGACGGGCGGCAGCCGGATGCAGGAGGGCATGCTCGCGCTCACCCAGCTCCAGCGGGTGGCACGGCAGTCGGCGCTGACCCGGGAGGCCGGGCTGCCGCAGATCGCGGTGGTGCGGGATCCCACGACGGGGGGCGGCTGGGCCACGCTGGGCGCGGGTTCCGACGTGACCCTGGCGCTGCCCGGCGCCCAGGTGGGCTTCGCCGGCTCCCGGGTCCGCCCGCCCGGCGCGGACCCGGCGGCGTACACGGCCGAGGCCCAGGTGGCGGCGGGCGCGGTGGACGCCGTCGTACCGGAGGGGGAGCTGCGGGAGACGCTGGCGCTGTGGCTGGCCCTGCTGAGTGCCCCCTCCGCCGAGGCCGCGCCGGTACCGGGTGCCCTCGGCGCGCCCGGCCTTCCCGCCACCGGCTGGGACGCCGTCGACCGGGCCCGTTCTCCCGAACGTCCGCGTGCGAAAGCCTACTTGGACGCCTACTTCAGCCGTCGTGCGGCGATCAGCGGTGACCGCTGCGGCGGCACGGACGCCGGTCTGCTGTGCGGGTTCGGCTCGGGGCCGCAGGGGCGGACGGTCGCGTACGCGGCACAGTGCGGGACCGCCACCCGTCCCGCCGGATACCGCACCGCGGCACGGCTGATCCGTCTCGCGGGCCGGCTCGGCATCCCGGTGCTGACGCTGGTGGACACCCCGGGCGCCGCCAACGACGCGGAGGCCGAGCGGCAGGGCGCGGGCTCCGCGATCGCGGACCTGTTCGCCGCGGTGGCCACCGCCCGCACCCCCGTCACCACGCTGGTGATCGGCGAGGGCGGTTCGGGCGGCGCCCTCGCCCTGGCCGCGCCGGGCAACACCTGGGCCACGCCGGACAGTTACTTCTCCGTCATCGCGCCGGAGCTGGCGGCGGCGATCCTCAAGCGTCCCGCGAGCGAGGTGCGCGCCACCGCGGACCAGCTCCGCATCCGGCCGCAGGACCTGCTGGACCTGGGGGTCGTACGGGGCATCGCGGAGCGCCGGGGGGAGTGAACGCGCGGGCGGCGCCGGCTCCCCCCTCCCAAGGGGAACCGGCGCCGCACGTACCGGGGGCCGGCTACCGCACCCCCACCGCCCGGACGGTCTCCTGGCTCACCGAGCCGCCCCGGTCGTCCCGGGCGAAGGCCCGCAGCGAGATGAACCGGGCACCCCGGGGCACGTCCAGCGTCCCCTTCCAGGAGGCCTGTCCACCGGTGAGCCGGACCGTCCGCCAGGTGGTCCCGTCGTCGTACGACACCTCCAGCCTGCCGCCCCCGAGGGTCCCGGTGTCCGTCGCGCCCGCCACGTACGCGGCGTGGATCCCGACCGGCACCCGGCCGCCGCCGCGCACCGATCCGGCGAGGTCGGTGTCGACGTCGTAGGCGAGGTTGATCAGCGGCAGGAAGGTCCAGCGGTCGTCGGGGGTGGCAGCGGACCGTACGGTCCACTCGGAGTGGCCCTTCGTCGACAGGGTCCAGCGCGCGGGGTCGAGCGTGGTGTCCGTGACGACCTTGTAGGTGTGGGTGTCGGCGGGCGCGTCCCAGACGTAGGCGCCCGAGCTCGTTCGCCGGTCCACCAGGGTGCCGTCCTGGTACACGCCGGTGGTCTGGGTCATCCCGGTGTCCTCGCTCCACACGTCGCCGAAGCCGGTGTGGTCGGGCCCCGAGTCGCCCCAGCCGGGGGTGTTGAACTGGATGACGTTGCCCGAGCGCTGCTGGCCCCAGCCGAGGCCGGTGCCCAGCCACGGGTGCAGGACGGGCTTGAACCAGTTCAGCGTCCGGTGGGTTCCGCCCCGGTAGCGGATCAGGCCGCTGCGCTCCTCCAGCGCGCCGGCCCCGAGGTTCACCGACTCGTGCCACAGCTGGCCCGCCTCCGTGGAGACGTAGTCGGTCCGCTCGGCCGGGTAGTCGATCCGCTCCTGGAAGCCGATGCCGACGGGGAAGGTGTCGGTGACCGAGTACCGGAACTCGCTGCCGGACGCCGGCCGGGCCCCGTGGAACCGGGTGTCCAGCACGGCGAGTTCACGCGCGGCGGGCCGGTAGGTGAGGTCCCCCCGCGGGACGGCGCCCGGGTGGCCCTGCGCGAGGTCGTACACGTAGGGCGTGTTGCGGGTGCCGGTCATCCCGACGTGTCCGAGCGCCCGCAGCCGGGCCGCGTCCGCCGTGTTCACCGTGGCGATCTGCAGGGGCCGGTCCGCGTTGTCGTCCGTCCCGAACCAGGCGTTGAGCCTGCCGGCCGCGTCGTCGGTCACGAACAGCGCCCTGGCGCCCGCGTCCTGGGCGGCCTGGGCGAGCGCGGCGGGTTCGACCCCGTCGCCGAGCCGCGCGAGGACGGCCTTGCCGCGCACGCCCGTGAACGGCCCGGTCCCGGCGTCGACCAGGGGCAGCCTGCTGCGGCCCTCGATCAGGGTGCCGCCGGGCTGGACCACGGCCTCACGCACCCCGTCGACCTCCAGCAGCGGCTTGCCCAGCCGCCACACCGTCCGGTACTCGAAGCCGCCCTGCGTCACCTTCCGCGTCGGCGCGGCGAACACGCTGTCGTATGCGAGGGGTACCTGGACGGCGCCGGACAGATCGGAGCCGCCCGCGTTCCGGTCGTACTCCATGAGCAGTTGCCGGGTCTCGGTCCGCCGGCCGACCTCCGCCCTGATCTCCCGCAACTGCCGTCCGTCGAGGGTGACTTCACGATCCCGGTCGAGGGTGATCTCCGGCGCCGCGAGGAAGCCGAGACCGAGCGAGTCGGCGCCGTGGGCGCCCCGCACGTCGAGGAAGGACGTCAGACCGTACGTCCCCGGCACCAGCCGGAGCTTCAGGGTGCCGGAGTCGCCGACCGCGGCGGGGTAGGGGTCGACACCGGCGGCGAACCGCTGCACCGCGAGGTCGGCGGCCGTGGGGGCTCCGTCCCGGTCCTTGACGTGGACGGTGAGCGTGTACCGCTCCTCCTCCTTGACCAGCCCGAACACGGTGTGCGCGACGGGCGCGCCGTCCGCCGACGCGACGATCTGGCCGGAGGTGTCGCCCACCGGGGCCTTCGAGCCGTCGCCCGTCACCGTCGTGGCGGCGGTCCCGTGCGCGGGCACGGTGAGCGTCGAGTCGGCGAGGGTGGCGACCCCGTCGGCCGCGCCCCGCACGGAGAGGCTCAACTTCACGTCCGTGTCGGAGGAGTTGGTGTACGTCACGGTCTTCGTGACCGGCTCGTCCGTGTCGTAGGGCCAGGCGTGGAAGCCCAGGTCGGCGCTTCCGGTGGCGGTGACCCGGGCGTCCACCGCGTCCGGCACGCTCACCCGGCCCGCGCCCAACAGGTACGCGGACGCGTCGAGTTGCTTCGACGTCGACATCAGCGCGTCCTTGAGCCGGGCGCCGGACCAGTCGGGGTGCCGTTCGGCGAGCAGCGCGGCCACCCCCGCGACGTGCGGCGTCGCCATCGACGTACCGCTCATGGAGGTGTAGGGGCCTTCGCCGTCGACGAGCCCGGAGCGGGCCGCGAGGATGTCGACGCCCGGTGCGGCGAGGTCGGGCTTGAGGGCGTTGTCGCCGTGGCGCGGCCCGCCGCTGGTGAAGTAGGCGGGCCGGTCGCCGGAGTCCACCGCGCCGACGGTCAGCGCGGCGTCCGCGGCGCCGGGCGAGCCGATGGAGGAGGGGGCGCCGGTGTTGCCCGCGGCGACGACGAAGAGCGCGCCCGTCTCCTCGGAGAGCGTGTCGACCGCCTGCGCCATGGGGTCGGTGCCGTCACTGGGCTCGGTCGAGCCTAGGCTCATGGAGATCACCTTGGCGTGCACGTCCCGGGCGGCCCACTCCATGCCCGCGATGATCTGCGAGTCGCTGCCCGAGCCCTGGTCGCTGAGCACCTTGCCGACGGCGAGCGCGGCACCGGGGGCGACGCCCTTCTCCTTGCCGTCGGAGGCCGCGCCGCTGCCGCCGGCCGTCGAGGTCACGTGCGTGCCGTGCCCGTTGCGGTCGGCGACCTCCTGCCCGTCGACGAAGCTCTTGGTCGTGAAGACCCGTCCGGCCAGGTCGGGGTGGGTGACGTCGGCCCCGGTGTCGAGGACGGCGACCGTGACGCCCTTGCCGGTGAGCCCGGACTCCCAGGCCCGCTCGGTGCCGATCTGCGCGTTGCTCTCGGCCATCTCCGCCCGGACCCGCCCGTCGAGCCAGACCTTGCCGAGGCCGGACTGCCGGGTGAGGGACTCCCAGAAGGTGCGCCCCCTGTCCGCGGTGAGGGCGGCGCCCCGGATGCTGGGCAGCGCCCGCGTGCGCTGCGAGCCGCGCGGGGCGGCCGTACGCGCCGCCTTGTCGTAGGTCTTCGCGTCGTAGGTGACGATCAGCGGCAGTCGGTGCGTCGTACGGTCGGTGAGCCCCTGCCGTATCAGCTCG
This sequence comes from Streptomyces sp. NPDC059668, assembly GCF_042734135.1. Lineage (NCBI taxonomy): Bacteria > Bacillati > Actinomycetota > Actinomycetes > Kitasatosporales > Streptomycetaceae > Streptomyces > Streptomyces sp. NPDC059668. The sequence continues at coordinate 101,369 of NZ_JBHWEL010000012.1, forward strand.
CTGACGTCGAACAGGCGCCGGTCGAGTCTGCCCGCCCGCAGGTAGGGCAGCGCCTCGTCGGGTACGACGGTGACGGCGCCGTTCGCCACCTGGGTGCGCACCGCCCCGGTGGCCCCCGCGGGCCGCTCGACCGTGACCGTCCGCTTCCCGCCGCCGAGGTCGGTGACGGTCACCCGGTCGCCGGTGACGAGGGTGACGGTCCGTACCGTGGCGGGGCTCTTCGGCGGGGTCCCCGTCCCCGCCGCGTCCGCCGCGTCCGCCGGCCCCAAGGGCAGCGCGGCGAGCACGAGTCCGGCCGACAGCAGTGCCGCCCCGCGTCTGACTGGTCCTCTGGTCATCGATGCCCTCTCCTCGTCGGCACGTGCCGGCTCCGGTGCTGCGAAGAGTGTCGGGGGGCCGGTGCGGCGGGAGAGCCGACGGGACCTGGCGGGAAGGTGCCCTGGCGGCTTCCCGCCAGGACGGGCCGGGACGGCCCGGGGCGAGCCGGGACGAGCGGCGGAAAGCGGGACATCGGACCGGCTTTGCGAAGACCCGGCGAGCGGCACGGGTTGCGGGGACCGGGGGCATCTGCGGGTCTCCGGGCCGCGGGACCGGACCGTGCGGGTCCGCTCCCCCGGCCCCGTCCGCTCCCGTCGGCCGACCCCCTGTCCGCTCCCCCGACGGCCCTTGCGCCGCCCTGTCGCCGCGCCGGTCTCCCCGTCTCCCCTCGGTCGGTCGGGCGAGCCCCCGGTGACGCTCCGCAGGGCCGTCCCCCGCTGTACCGGTCGGATCCTCCGGACCTCCGGTCATCCCGCCGGCCGGGCCGCCTTCTCAAGGAAACCGCCGGGCGTCACCCGTTCGGCGGTACCCCGCCCGGCCCCCTTCGGAAGGCGCCCCGGTCCTCTTGAGCGGACGATGCGAGAAGGGACCGCCACGAGGCGGAGCCCGACGGTCTGCTCTCGGGAGGACCCGCCATGACCGCCAGTCTGGAGCAGCTGCGCCGCTGCCACTTCGCCGTCGACCTGGGCGCGGCCAGGACACGTGTGTATGTGAAGGGCGCGGGACTGGTCGTCGACCAGCCGAGTGTCGCCGCGATCAACACGAAGAACGGCGCGCTGATCGCGGTCGGTGAGTTCGCGGAGAAGATGACGGGCCGCACCCCCGACTACATCCGGGTCATGCGGCCGGTGTCCGGTGGCACGGTCGTCGACATCGAGATGGCCCAGCGCATGCTGCGCCAGCTGCTCGGCGACAAGGTGCGCCGCACGCTGCGCCGCAAGCCGAGGCTGCGCGCCGCCGCCTGCACCCCGCACGACGCGGACCCGCTGGCGCAGCGCGCGACGATCGAGACGCTCGTCGGACTCGGGGCGAGGCGGGTGGAACTGGTCGACACGCTGATCGCCGCGGCGGTGGGCTGCGGGCTGCCGGTCGAGCGGCCGGAGGCCACCATGATCATGGTGTGCGGTGCCGCCGCCACCCAGGTCGCCGTGCTGTCCCTGGGTTCCATCGTGACCGCCGAACGCATTCCGGTGGGCGGCGAGGCCGTCGACCGCGCGATCGTGCAGCACCTGCGCCACCAGCACGAGCTGATGCTTCCGTCGCAGTCCGTACGGCCCCTGCAGCTCGCCCTGTCCGGGAACGGGCTCACCCCGCACGGACCGACGTCCACGGAGATCCACGGGCGGGACGTGGCGACCGGCCTCGCCCGTTCGGTGCAGGTCGACACCGCCGCCGTACGCGACGCGATCCAGACCCCGCTGACCGCCGTGCTCGACGGGATCGGGAAGGTGCTGCGGGCCTGTCCGCCGGATCTGGTGGCCGACCTCGCCGACCGCGGGATCATGATGGTCGGCGGCAGCGCGCTGCTGCCGGGGCTCGACCAGATGCTGCGGCACGCGACGGGCATGCCGGTGCACATCGCCGAGCGGCCGGACGTGTGCGCGGTGCAGGGCCTGGGCTACATGCTGGAGGGCAAGATCGAGCCGCTGACGCTGGAGCCGCTGCCGGGCTGACGGCCGGCCCACCCGGGACCGGCCGATCCCCGTCCTCAGACCTCCGAGGGGGCCCGTATGACCGACCCCGTCCCCCGTCTGCCGGCCCTCCTGGAAGCCGTCCTGTGCGTCGGGTCCGACCTCGAACTGCGGGCCACGCTCCAGCACATCGTGGATGCCGCCGCCGAACTGACGGGGGCCGGGAGCGCGGCGCTGGACCTGGCCGATCCGGGCGACGACGGGCTGATGGAGATCCGTACGGCGGGACCGCCGGGGGCCGGCCCCGCCCGGCACCCCCGTGAGCGGCCCGACGACGCCCTGGGCGTCCCGATCCTCGTCGACGACGCGGTGTTCGGGAACCTGTACGTCGCCGGGAAGCGCGGCGGTCCGTTCACGGACGAGGACGGGCAGCTGCTGCGGATGCTGGCGACCCAGGCCGGCGTGGCGATCGGCAACGCCCGGCTGTACGAGACCTCCCGGCAGCGCGAGCGGTGGATCGAGGGCGCGGCGGCCGTGACCACCGCGCTGCTCACCGGGGAGGACGCCGCCGACGCGCTGATGACCGTCGCCGAACGGGCCCGGATGCTCGCCGACGCCTCGGCCGGCCTCATCCTGCACCCCACGGCGGAGGGCGGCATGAGGATCGTGACCGCGGCCACCCCCGACGGGCCGGCCGCCCCCGACGACATGGTCGGCACCACGATCGAGCCGGGCAGCCCGCTGCTGGAACAACTCCTGGGCGGTGAACCGGTGTTCATCGAGGACTCGGCGACCGACCCGCGGCTGACCACGCACGTACGGCACCGGTTCGGGCCGAGCATGATGCTGCCGCTCCAGTCGGGGGGCCGTCTCATCGGCACACTCGTGCTGCCCCGGGACCGCGGCGGCCGCCCGTACCGGGCGGCGGAACGGCTGCTCGCCGCGCAGTTCGCCTCGCAGGCCGCGCTGGCGCTGGTCCTCGCGGACGCCCAGCACAGCCGGGAGCGGCTCGCGGTCTACGAGGACCGCGACCGGATCGCACGCGACCTGCACGACCTGGTCGTCCAGCGGCTCTTCGCCACCGGCATGATGCTGGAGTCCACGCAGCGGCGCAGCACCGGGGAGGCCGACGCGGGGGTACGCGAGATCCTGGGCCGGGCCGTCGACGAACTGCAGTCCACCGTCCAGGAGGTACGCACCGCGATCTTCACCCTCCAGCAGCCGCCCGCCGACGCCCCCACCACCCTGCGCGGCAAGGTGCTGCGCGAGACGGCGGGCACGGCGGCGGCCCTGGGGTTCCAGCCGTCCACCCGTTTCACCGGCGCGGTGGAGGCACTCGTGCCCGAACCGGTCGTCGGCCACCTGCTCGTGGCCCTCCGCCGGGCCCTCGCGGCCACCGTTCGCCGCGCCGGGGTGTCCCGCGTCGAGGTCACCGTGGACGCGACGACGAGGCTTCCGGACGGGCGGCCCGGGGTGCGGCTGACGGTGTTCGACGACGGCGGCACGGCGGAGGGCGACACGGGGGGCGGTGCGGGGACGACGGTCGTGTGGCAGTCGCCCCTGTGAACGCCGGGCAGGTCACCGGTCACGTCAACTTCCGCCCTTCTCTGCCCACTTGACGCCTCCTCCCGCCCTCCGTACCGTCACCTCTCGCATACGCGGACATGACTGTCATTCACATCCGCGGACATGCGGGCGACAGGGCGAGCAGAAGACGGGACGAGGGTGAGGACGGGGTGGCCATGACCCAGCGGCGTGTGGTGGTGTCCGGTGGCGGCACCGGGATCGGCCTGGCGACGGCGGAGGCGTTCGCCGCGGACGGGGACCGGCTGGTGCTCCTCGGCCGCCGCGAGGAGGTGCTGCGCAAGGCGGCCGACGCGCTGAACGGACGGTTCGGGGAGTCGACGGCGACCTGGTGCGCGGCGGACCTCTCCGACCCCGAACAGGTCGGCACGGTGCGGGACTTCGTGACGGCCGACGACACCCCGGTGGACGTGCTGGTGGCCAACGCGGGTGGGAACGTGGCCGCCGCGCACGACGGCAGCCTCGCCTCCATCGCGGACGGCTACCGCCGCAACTTCGACGCCAACGTCCTGACCGCCGTGCTGCTCACCGAGGCCCTGCTCCCCCACATCCGCAGGCCCGGCGGCCGCGTCGTGCAGCTCTCCTCCATCGCCTCGCTGCGCGGCCCGGGGTCCTACGGCGGCTCCAAGGGCTGGATCAACACGTACACGTACGACCTCGCCCAGCGCGTCGGCCCCGAGGGCATCACCGTCAACGCGGTGGCCCCCGGCTTCGTCGGCGACACGGAGTTCTTCGGCGACCGCGCGACCCCGGAGTTCGTGGCGTCGCGGGTCGCGCAGTCCCTGACGGGGCAGCCGGGGCACCCCTCGGAGATCGCCGCGGCCGTCCGGTACGTCGCGTCGCCCGAGGCGGCGTATCTGACGGGGCAGCTGCTGCACGTCAACGGCGGGGCGGCGCTGGGCCGCTAGGGCGTGTTGCGGTGAGTCCCGCCTGCCTCGCCGGGCGGCCGGTGAGGGAACTCCGGCGCTCCCGGACCGGCACCGGGACGGACCGGCACCGGCGTCCGCCGCGGCGTTCCGGGAATCGTGGTCCGCGTTCACCGGTTGGGGTGAGCCCCCGGACAGGTCGCCCCGCCCCCTCGGAGAGAGCTCGGCGGCCCTCTGGGCGGCCGGGGAGGCGCGGGGGTCCTGATCACCCGGCCGGTGTCCCGTACGCCGCTGTCGACGGCCGCGTGGCCCCTCGGCGGGAGTCCGACGGACCGTCGGCCGGCCGTCCGTGCGCGGCGGGGGCACCTGGTCCTGGTCCGGATGGATGAATGCGGACCGCCGCCTCGGGGCTGCGCCTGCCGTTACCGCGTTTCCACAGATAGAAACGGTTCTGCTACGCCTGCACTGGGTGGGGCGGGTGGGACTCGAACCCACGGCCGACGGATTATGAGTCCGCTGCTCTAACCGGCTGAGCTACCGCCCCTTACGGCGCGTCGCGCACATTTGTGCGCGCCGTCTGCCGCAGCATAGCCGCTCATACGATCTCCTGCTTCGGATGGTCGGCAACGCATGACCATGAGGACTTCGGCGCCGGCCACGCGGTTCCCCCGGACATGAAAAAGGACCCCTGAGGGGTCCTCTTCCGTTGCTCTCCCGACTGGACTCGAACCAGTAACCTGCCGGTTAACAGCCGGCTGCTCTGCCAATTGAGCTACAGGAGATCGCGCTCCCCCGACTGGACTCGAACCAGTAACCTGCCGGTTAACAGCCGGCTGCTCTGCCAATTGAGCTACAGGGGATTGCCTCGTTGCATCGAACGCACCTACCTGGGTATTCGCCAGGGGGCGTGCGCTCGCTGCGACACATACATTAGCGCAAGCAGGGGGGTGCTCCGCCAATCGGTTCCCCCCGCACCGATGCCGAGGCAAGGGAAGGGTGGCCGTCATGCGCTACCGGCTCACATTCGTCGCCGGACTGGCCGTGGGTTACGTGCTGGGCACACGCGCCGGGCGCGAGCGCTACGAGCAGCTGAAGAAGTCCGCGCGGCAGCTCGCGCAGAACCCCGTGGTGCGCAACACCGCCGAGACCGCCGCCCAGCAGGGGCGCCAGGCCGCGGGCAAGGCGTACCACGCGGTGAGCGAGAAGATGGGTGACCGTGTGCCCGACTCCGTGACCCAGCGCGTCCGCTCCCTGCGCGAGCGGAACACCAACGGCACCGGCGAGGACGACTGGGGCACGACCAACACCTGAGTCTCCGGATGGCCGAATCGCCCCGAAGGCCCGGCGCGAGAGGCGTCGGGCCCCTGGCACCAGGGCCTCAGGGGCCCCCGGGCACTCGTGCTCACCAGGGGTGACACCCGGCCCGGCGCGCTCGCCTCCCCCGGTACGGCAGAATTTCCACCATGGGGATAGTCGCCGGGTTGGACAGTTCACCCGATTTCACTCGCATCGTCGTCTGTGACACGGACACGGGTGCCGTGCTCAGGCAGGGTTATGCGCCGCACCCGGTGGAGAGCACCGAGGGCGGCGGTCGTCCTTCCGATGTCGATCCGCAGGCCTGGCTGCTGTCCCTGGGCGAGGCCGCCGGCGGAGGCCTGCTCGAAGGCGTGCAGGCCATCGGCGTGTCCGCGCAGCAGAACGGGCTCGTCCCGCTGGACGCGCAGGGCAACACGGTGCGCCCCGCCCTCGTCGGCGGTGACAAGCGGGCCCAGGTGGCCGCCGCCGACCTGGTGGACGCGCTCGGCGGACGCGAGGCGTGGGCCCAGGCCGTGGGCTGCGTCCCCCAGGCCGCGCAGCCGGTGACCAAGCTGCGCTGGCTGAACCGGACCGAACCCGACGCGGCCCAGCGCACCGCCGTGCTGCTCCAGGCCCACGACTGGCTGGTCTGGCAGCTGCTCGGCCGGCCGCTGCGCCGGACCACCGACCGCGGCGGGGCCTCCGGCACCGGCTACTGGTCGGCGGGGACCGGCGCCTACCGGCCCGATCTCGTCGAGCTCGCGCTGGGCCACCAGGCGACTCTGCCCGAGGTGCTCGGCCCGTCCGAGGCCGCGGGCACCACTCCCGAGGGGCTGCTGATCTCGGCGGGCACCGGCGAGACGATGGCCGCGGCGTTCGGGCTCGGCATCGGGCTCGGGGACGCGGTCGTCTCCCTCGGCGCCTCCGGGTCCGTGATGGCCGTGCACACCGAGGCGCTGGCCGACCCCTCCGGCATGATCACCTCCCTGGCGGACGCGACCGGACTCCATCTGCCGGTGGTGACGACCCTGAACGCCGTACGGACCCTGCGCGGCGCCGCCGAACTGCTCGGCCTGCCCGACCTGGAGAGCCTGTCCGACCTGGCGATGAAGTCCACGCCGGGCTCGCACGGACTGGTCCTGCTGCCCTATCTGGAGGGCGAGCGGACCCCCAACCTGCCCCACACGGCGGGCACGCTCTCCGGGCTGCGGCGCGAGTCGATGCGGCCCGAGCACCTGGCGCGGGCCGCCTTCGAGGGCATGCTGTGCGGACTGGCGGACGCGCTCGACGTGCTGCGCGGACGGGGCGTGGACGTCCGGCGGGTCTTCCTGCTCGGAGCGGCCGCGGAGTTGCCGGCCGTACAGGCCGCGGCGCCCGCGCTGTTCGGCGCGCAGGTCGTCGTGCCGCAGCCCGCGGACTACGCGGCGCTCGGCGCGGCCCGCCAGGCGGCCTGGGCACTCGGCGTGTCGCAGGGCACCCTCGACCCCCGGCTGCCACCCGTCTGGCAGGGTGCGGTCGCCCAGGTTCTGGAGCCCGGTGAGGAACTGGCGGTGGGCCAGGCCGTACGACAGCAGTACGTCTCCGTACGGGAGCAGACGCATCCTGGGGCGTTTCGCGCATAGCGGCGCGCAGGGGGGCATATGGGGGAAACGGGGCGGCCGGGGAAGTCCCGTGAGGGCCACGGACGTACGTCGGAGGTCCGGTCCGGGTCGGCTCTTGGTCCGCTCTTGGATTAATCGATTGGGGTAACGCGGGCGGAGTGTCCGACGATAGGGGGTGGTGCACCACCGACCGCACTGCCGTCGCCGACTCCGAGAGAAGCCGCGTGCTCATACGACTGCTTCGGACCCACCTCAGTCCGTACAAGAAACCCATCGCCCTCCTGGTGTTCCTGCAGTTCCTGCAGACCTGCGCCACCCTCTACCTGCCGACCCTGAACGCGCACATCATCGACAACGGCGTGGTCAAGGGGGACACCGGATACATCCTGTCCTTCGGCGCCCTGATGATCGGGATCTCGCTGGTCCAGGTCTTCTGCAACATCGGAGCCGTCTACTACGGCGCCCGGACGGCGTCGGCCGTCGGCCGGGACATCCGCGCGGCCGTCTTCGACCGGGTGCAGTCGTTCTCCGCGCGCGAGATCGGCCACTTCGGCGCCCCGTCACTGATCACCCGCACCACGAACGACGTCCAGCAGGTACAGATGCTGACGCTGATGACGTTCACCCTGCTGGTATCGGCGCCGATCATGTGTGTGGGCGGCATCGTGCTCGCCCTCGGCCTGGACGTGCCGCTGTCCGCGATCCTGGTCGCCGTCGTGCCCATCCTCGGCATCGGCGTGACGCTGATCGTGCGCAGGCTGCGCCCGCTGTTCCGGACCATGCAGGTGCGCCTGGACACCGTGAACCGGGTGCTGCGCGAGCAGATCACCGGCAACCGCGTCATCCGCGCCTTCGTCCGGGACGACTACGAGAAGGACCGCTTCCGGGGCGCGAACACCGAGCTGACCAAGATGTCCCTGGCCACCGGCCGGATGCTCGCACTGATGTTCCCGATGGTCATGACCGTCGTGAACCTCTCGTCGATCGCCGTGGTCTGGTTCGGCGCCCACCGCATCGCCAGCGGCGGCATGCAGATCGGCGACCTCACCGCGTTCCTCGCCTATCTGATGCAGATCGTGATGTCCGTGATGATGGCCACCTTCATGTTCATGATGGTGCCGCGCGCGGAGGTCTGTGCCGAGCGCATCCAGGAGGTCCTGGACACCTCCTCCAGCGTCGTGCCGCCCACCGCGCCCGTCCTGGAGCTGCGTCGCCACGGCCATCTGGAGATCCGCGGCGGCGGGTTCCGCTACCCGGGTGCCGAGGAGCCGGTGCTGAAGTCCATCGACCTGGTGGCGCGGCCCGGTGAGGTGACGGCCGTGATCGGGTCGACGGGCAGCGGGAAGTCGACCCTGCTGGGTCTCGTCCCCCGGCTGTTCGACGCCACCGACGGCCAGGTGCTGGTGGACGGCGAGGACGTGGCGACCGTGGAGCCGCAGCTGCTGGCCAGGACGGTCGGGCTCGTCCCGCAGAAGCCGTACCTCTTCGCGGGAACGGTGGCGAGCAACCTGCGCTACGGCAATCCGGACGCGACCGACGAGGAGCTGTGGCACGCGCTGGAGGTGGCGCAGGCCAAGGGCTTCGTGGAACAGCTGGACAACGGCCTGCAATCGGCGATCGCACAGGGCGGCACGAACGTGTCGGGCGGTCAGCGCCAGCGCCTCGCGATCGCGCGCACCCTCGTGCAGCGCCCGGAGATCTACCTCTTCGACGACTCCTTCTCCGCCCTCGACTACGCGACGGACGCGGCGCTGCGGGCCGCGCTCGCCGAGGAGACCGCCGAGGCGACCGTGGTGATCGTCGCCCAGCGGGTGTCGACCATCCGTGAGGCCGACCGCATCGTGGTCCTCGACGAGGGCCGGGTCGTCGGCACCGGACGCCACCACGAACTGATGGCGGACAACGAGACCTACCGGGAGATCGTGCTCTCCCAGCTGACGGAAGCGGAGGCCGCCTGATGGCCGGGCCCATGGGACGCATGATGGCCGGGGGCGGCCCCGATCAGCGCTCGCTGGACTTCAAGGGATCCGGGAAACGGCTCCTGGCGCAGTTCAGGCCGGAGCGCGTCACCCTGTACGTGATGCTGTGCGCCGTCGTGCTGAGCGTGGGGCTCTCGGTGATCGGGCCGAAGATCCTCGGCAAGGCCACCGACCTCGTCTTCGCGGGGATCATCGGCCGGCAGATGCCGGCCGGCGCCACCAAGGCCGAGGTCCTCGCGGGCATGCGCAAGCGGGGCGACGGCGGCATGGCCGACATGCTCTCGGGGACGGACTTCACCCCGGGCAAGGGCATCGACTTCGGCGCCGTCGGCGACGTACTGCTGCTCGCGCTCTGTACGTTCCTGGTGGCCGGTCTGCTGATGGCGGTGGCGACCCGTCTGGTGAACCGGGCCGTCAACAAGACCGTGTACCACATGCGCGAGGACCTCCAGGCGAAGCTCTCGCGCCTGCCGCTCTCGTACTTCGACAAGCGGCAGCGCGGCGAGGTGCTCTCGCGCGCCACGAACGACCTCGACAACATCCAGCAGACGCTCCAGCAGTCGATGGGCCAGTTGGTCAACTCGCTGCTGACCATCGTGGGTGTGCTCGTGATGATGTTCTGGGTGTCGTGGCTGCTGGCGCTCGTCGCGCTGGTCACCGTCCCGCTCTCGTTCTTCGTCGCGACCCGCATCGGCAAGCGCTCGCAGCCGCACTTCGTGCAGCAGTGGCGCACCACCGGCAAGCTCAACGCGCACATCGAGGAGATGTACACCGGGCACACGCTGGTGAAGGTGTTCGGACGCCAGGAGGAGTCGGCCGCGCAGTTCGCGGAGCAGAACGAGAAGCTCTACGAGGCGGGGTTCAAGGCGCAGTTCAACAGCGGGGTCATGCAGCCGCTGATGATGTTCGTGTCGAACCTGAACTACGTGCTGGTGGCGGTGGTCGGCGGCCTGCGGGTCGCGTCGGGCTCGCTGTCGATCGGTGACGTGCAGGCCTTCATCCAGTACTCCCGGCAGTTCTCGATGCCGCTGACGCAGGTCGCGTCGATGGCGAACATGGTGCAGTCCGGAGTCGCCTCCGCCGAGCGTGTCTTCGAACTGCTGGACGCGGAGGAGCAGGCGGCGGATCCCGTGCCGGCGGCGCGTCCGGACGAGCTGCGGGGGCGGGTGGCGCTGCAGAACGTGTCCTTCCGCTACGACCCCGAGAAGCCGCTCATCGAGGACCTGTCCCTGAAGGTGGAGCCCGGACACACGGTGGCCATCGTCGGCCCGACGGGTGCGGGCAAGACCACGCTGGTGAACCTGCTGATGCGCTTCTACGACGTCACGGGCGGCCGGATCACGCTCGACGGCGTCGACATCGCGTCGATGTCGCGGGACGAACTGCGGTCGGCGATCGGGATGGTGCTCCAGGACACCTGGCTGTTCGGCGGCACCATCGCGGAGAACATCGCGTACGGGGCCTCGCGCGACGTGACGCGCGGGGAGATCGAGGAGGCGGCGCGGGCGGCGCACGCGGACCGGTTCGTCCGGACGCTGCCGGACGGCTACGACACCGTGATCGACGACGAGGGAAGCGGGGTCAGCGCGGGTGAGAAGCAGCTGATCACCATCGCGCGCGCGTTCCTGTCCGATCCGGTGATCCTGGTGCTCGACGAGGCGACCAGCTCCGTCGACACCCGTACCGAGGTGCTGATCCAGAAGGCGATGGCGAAGCTGGCGCACGGGCGCACGTCGTTCGTGATCGCGCACCGGCTCTCCACGATCCGGGACGCGGACACCATCCTCGTGATGGAGAACGGGTCGATCGTGGAGCAGGGCGCGCACACGGAGCTGCTCGCGGCGGGCGGGGCGTACGCGCGGCTGTACCAGGCGCAGTTCGCCCAGGCGGTGGCCGAGGTCGACTAGGCGGTCAGGCGGTTCAGGGGACCGGGGAGGGGTGCTCGCCGCAGCGACGCCCCTCCCCGCTCGTCCGGCCCGCTCGTCCGGGTGCTCCGTCCGGGCGCCAGGTCCGGGCGCTCCGTCCGGCGGGCGGCGCGCCCCGGCCGGCGCCGGCGGAGCGGTCGCCTCAGTCGAGGTAGCCGCGCAGTTGGTCCGCGAAGGCGTGGTCCCGCAGCTTGTTGAGGGTCTTGGACTCGATCTGGCGGATGCGCTCGCGCGTCACCCCGAAGATGCGGCCTATCTCCTCCAGGGTGCGGGGGCGGCCGTCCGCCAGACCGTAGCGGAGCTGCACCACCTTGCGTTCCCGCTCGCCGAGCGTGGACAGGACCGCCTCCAGGTGCTCGCGCAGGAGCAGGAACGCGGCGGACTCGACGGGCGACGCCGCGTCGCCGTCCTCGATCAGGTCGCCCAGCGCGACGTCGTCCTCCTCGCCCACGGGGGCGTGCAGGGACACCGGCTCCTGGGCCAGCCGCAGGACTTCGCTGACCCGCTCGCTGGGGAGGTCGAGGTGGGCGGCGACCTCCTCCGGGGTGGGTTCGTAGCCGCGCTCCTGCAGCATGCGCCGCTGCACCCGGACCACGCGGTTGATCAGTTCGACGACGTGGACGGGGACCCTGATGGTCCTGGCCTGGTCGGCCAGCGCCCGCGACATGGCCTGCCGGATCCACCAGGTCGCGTAGGTGGAGAACTTGTACCCGCGGGCGTAGTCGAACTTCTCGACCGCGCGGATCAGGCCCAGGTTCCCTTCCTGGACGAGGTCGAGCATGGTCAGGCCGCGGCCCACGTAGCGCTTCGCGACCGAGACCACGAGCCGGAGGTTCGCCTCGATCAGCCGGCGCTTGGCCATGCGGCCCATGACGACCAGTTTGTCGAGGTCCAGGGCGAGTTGGCTGTCGAGGTCGGAGGCGAGCCGCAGCCTCTCCTCGGCGAAGAGCCCGGCCTCCACCCGGCGGGCGAGTTCGACCTCCTCGGCCGCGGTGAGCAGCGGGATGCGGCCGATCTCGCGCAGGTACTGGCGGAACAGGTCGGAGGAGGGGCCGCCGGTGTCCGCGGTGCGGGTGCGCAGCGGCTCCACGGGTTCGGGGGCCTCGGTCTCGACGTCGACCGCGTCCGCGGGCGGGCCGTCCGGCTCGGGCGGTGCCTCCTCCGGTTCCGCCTCGGGGTGGTGCGCGGCACGGCTCTGCGGGGGGAGCGCCGCGCCGCCGCCGGGCTCCGCGTCGGTGTCCGTGGGGCTGTCGGTCTGTGTGAGGGTCTGGGTCTGCACGGGGGCGACCTCCAGGAATGTCGCTGCTGAGACGTGCGGCAGCGGTACGTCGGGGATGGGGTCGGCGGCCTCGCCGCTGTCCATCCCGTAGTCGTTTGGCGGAACGGCGGGTATCGGGAACCCGCCGCGTGCGGGTCGGCCGCGCTCCGAGGACTCAGGCACCGGAACCCAGTGTGGAGTACGACACATCGCCGCCACGAGGGGCGTGCGGTGACTTTTTGCGTCCGGTCCGTGACCGCGTGATTACCCTCGTGCACGAGTGCGCAGGACCGGGCGGCCGAAACCTGCGGAAAGGCGCATGTGGGGGCGGGCGTCCCGGGGACGGCGTGCGCGCCGGGGCCCGGTCGGTGGTGTGCGGGCCCCGGACGCGGGACCCGTGCGGTGGCGGCGGCCCGGTCCGGGCCGGGCCTCAGAGCGCCTCCGCGCCCCGTTCGCGCAGCGCCTGCCCGTACTGCTGGAGAACCCACAACTCGTTCTGCACGGCGGCCAGCTGGGCCGGGTCGCCGTGGGCGCTGGCGCGGGCCAGGGCGCCCTGGACGTCCACGACGCGGCGCTCGACGGCACGGCGGCGGACCATGACGAGCTGGTCGCCGGCGTAGGTCTCGTCGACGGTCTTGCGCATGATGGCCTCGACGGCCAGCTCGGTGACCATGGCGCGAACCGTGTTGTCCGGGGCGGCCTCGCGGACCAGGACCAGGTACTCCTGGGGGTCCTGCGCCCCGTACTCCGCGCCGCCCGCCTCCATGATCGCCTGGCGTACGGCGGCGTACGGCGGGGCGGTGAACTCGTCGGTCCCGTAGGCGTCGAAGGCCGGGGAGACCAGCTCGGGGCGCTGGAGGGCGAGCTTGAGCAGCTCGCGCTCGGTGGCGAAGACGGGGTTGCGGAGGTTGAGGGCGGGGCCGCCGTGAGGGGTCTGGGCGGCGGCGTACGCCTGCTGGGGCCGCTGTCCGGCGGGGGCCGGTCCCGCCGGGCCCTTGCCGCCGCGGTCGCGGGCCCAACGGGCCAGCTGGGCCACCCGCTTGACGACGAACTGGGTGTCGAGGATGCCGAGCATGCCGGCGAGCTGCACGGCGACCTCGTGCTGGGCGCCGGTGTTCTTGATGCGGGCGACGACCGGGGCCGCCTCGTCGAGCGCGGACGCCCGTCCGGCCGGGGTCTCCAGGTCGTAGCGGGCGACGATGTGGCGCAGCGCGAACTCGAAGAGTGGGGTGCGCGGTTCGACGAGGTCGGCGACGGCCTCGTCGCCCTTGGCGAGGCGCAGGTCGCAGGGGTCCATGCCGTCCGGGGCGACCGCGATGTAGGTCTCGGCGGCGAACTTCTGGTCGTCCTCGAAGGCGCGCAGGGCCGCCTTCTGGCCGGCCGAGTCGCCGTCGAAGGTGAAGATGACCCGCGCCGAGCCGTTGTCCATGAGCAGCCGGCGGAGGATCTTGATGTGGTCGCCGCCGAAGGCCGTGCCGCAGGTCGCGATGGCGGTCGTGATGCCGGCCAGGTGGCAGGCCATGACGTCGGTGTAGCCCTCGACCACGACCGCGCGGCTGGTCTTGGCGATCTCCTTCTTGGCGAGGTCGATGCCGTACAGGACCTGGGACTTCCGGTAGATCGCCGTGTCGGGGGTGTTGAGGTACTTCGGGCCGTTGTCCGCCTCGTACAGCTTGCGCGCGCCGAAGCCGACGACCTCGCCGCCGATGTCGCGGATCGGCCACATCAGGCGTCCGCGAAAGCGGTCGATGGGGCCGCGGCGGCCTTCCTGGGAGAGGCCGGACAGGAGCAGCTCCTTGTCGGAGAAGCCCTTGCCGCGGAGGTAGCGGGTGAGGTGGTCCCAGCCCTGCGGGCTGTAGCCGACGCCGAAGTGCGCGGCGGCGGCCTGGTCGAAGCCGCGCTCGGCCAGGAACTTGCGGCCGGTGTCGGCCTCGGAGCTGGTGTCGAGCTGCTCGATGTAGAACTGTGCGGCGATCTTGTGGGCCTCGACCAGGCGGATGCGTTCGCCGCGCTGGTGGGACGGGTTGTACCCGCCCTCCTCGTAACGGAGTGTGATGCCCGCCTGTCCGGCGAGGCGCTCGACCGCCTCCGAGAAGGAGAGGTGGTCGACCTTCATCACGAACGTGATGGTGTCGCCGCCTTCCTGGCAGCCGAAGCAGTGGAAGAGACCCTTGCTCGGGCTGACCTGGAAGGACGGTGACTTCTCGTCGTGGAAGGGGCAGAGGCCCTTGAGATTGCCGCCGCCCGCGTTGCGCAGCTGGAGGTACTCCGAGACGACGGCGTCGATCGGGACCGCGTCCCGAACAGCCTTCACGTCCTCGTCGTTGATCCTTCCAGCCACGCGTGAATTCTACGGGGGCGCGGTGACAGCCGAGCGCCGCCGTGGGTCACGGGAGCAGACTGTCCAGCGGGACGTGCGGGTCGGCCAGTGCCTCGGCGTCCACCCGGGCCCGGGATCGGATCAGCTGCTGGATCGGCTCCGTGACGTCCCACACATTCACGTTCATCCCGGCCAGCACCCTGCCCTCCTTCAGCCAGAAGGCGATGAACTGCCGTTTGCCCGCGTCTCCCCTGATCACCACCTGGTCGTAGGTGCCCGGGGGCGCCCAGCCCGAGTACTCGAGTCCGACGTCGTACTGGTCGGAGAAGAAATAGGGCACGCGGTCGTACGGCGTCTCGCGGCCCAGCATCGCGCGGGCGGCCGCCGGTCCGCCGTTGAGGGCGTTGGCCCAGTGCTCGACGCGCAGCCGGGTGCCGAAGAGGGGGTGGGGGAAGGCGGCGACGTCACCGGCGGCGTGGATGTCGGGGTCGGAGGTGCGCAGCCGCTCGTCGACGGCGATGCCGCCGCCCTGTGCCCGGGGGGCGATCTCCAGGCCCGCGGCCTCGGCGAGCCCGGTGCGCGGTGCCGCTCCGATGGCCGCCAGGACGTCGTGGGCGGGGTGTTCCTCGCCGTCGTCGGTGCGGGCGGCGAGGACCATGCCGTCCTGGCCGACGATCTCGGTGAGGCGGGCGCCGAAGTGGAAGCGGACGCCGTGCTCGCGGTGCAGGTCGGTGAAGAGCTGTCCGAGCTCGGGGCCGAGGACCGAGTGCAGCGGGGTCGCCTCCGGCTCGACGACGGTGACCTCGGCGCCGTACTCGCGGGCCGCCGCCGCGACCTCCAGGCCGATCCAGCCGGCGCCCGCGATCACGATGTGCCCGTTGTCCCTGCCGAGCGCGGCGAGGACTCCCTTCAGCCGTTCGGCGTGGGCGAGGCGGCGCAGGTGGTGGACTCCGGCGAGGTCGGTGCCCGGGATGTCGAGGCGGCGCGGCTCGGCGCCGGTCGCGAGGAGCAGCTTGTCGTAGTGGACGAGCGTTCCGTCGTCGCCGAAGCGGACCGTCCTCGCGGTGCGGTCGATCGCGTCGACGGTCTGGCCGAGGTGCAGCTCCACGTCGTTCTGCGCGTACCAGGCGGGTTCGTGCACGAAGACGCTGTCGCGCTCCTCCTTGCCGAGGAGGTAGCCCTTGGAGAGCGGCGGGCGCTCGTAGGGGTGGTCACGTTCGTCGCAGATCAGTATCACCCGCCCGGTGAATCCCTCCGCTCGGAGTGTCTCGGCCGCCTTGGCGCCGGCCAGGCCTCCTCCGACGATGACGAATGTCTGATCCGCGTCGACCACTTGATGCCTCCTCGTAAGGATGTCGCCCCATGCGAGCGTCCCGCACGCAGCGTGATGCGGGAAGAGGGAGTGGCCCGATCAGGCCACGCAGGGTCACACTCCGCCGCCTGTGGTGGGGCGGGTGGTGAACCTGAGGTGCAGTGAGCGCGCCGAGGCGTCCGTCAGCGAGGCGATCTGGTCGACGATCACCCGTTTGCGGGCGCGGTCGTCGGGCGCTTCGTCGAACAGTGCCCTGAACTGCGGGTCCAGGCCGTCGGGGGCGCGGGCGGTGAGCGCCTCGGCGAGTTCGGCCACCACGATCCGCTGATCGGCGCGGAGCAGTTCCTGCTCGGCGCGCTGCATGACGTAACGGTCCGCGACCGCCTTGAGGACCGCGCACTCCAGGCGCGCGGCGCGCGGAACGACCAGTTCCGCACCGTAGCGGGTGAGCCGGCCGAGGCCGTACGTGGTCCGTGTGGCGCCCTCGGCGGCCAGGCAGAAGCGGCCGATGAGCTGGCTGGTGGCGTCCTTGAGCCGGGCCTGGGCGATGGCCGATCCGTCGTAGCCGTGCGGCCACCAGTCCTGGTCGAGGAGGCGGTCGAGGGCCTCGGCGAGCTCGGCGGGGTCGGTCTCCGCGGACACGTACCGCCCGATGGCCACCGCGAAGATCTCCTGCCGTTCCGGCTCGGCGTGCAGGCAGCCGGGGTCGATGTGGCCCGCGTGCAGCCCGTCCTCGACGTCGTGGACCGAGTAGGCCACGTCGTCCGACCAGTCCATGACCTGGGCCTCGAAGCAGGTGCGGGTGGCGGGGGCGCCCTCGCGGATCCAGTCGAAGACCGGCCGGTCGTCCTCGTAGACCCCGAACTTCGGTGACTCGGGGGCGGTGGGGTGGGCGCCGCGGGGCCAGGGGTACTTGGTGGCGGCGTCGAGGGTGGCGCGGGTGAGGTTGAGGCCGACGCTGACCAGTTCGCCGGTCTCCTCGGACGGCACGAACCGCTTGGGTTCGATGCGGGCGAGCAGCCGCAGCGACTGCGCGTTGCCCTCGAAGCCTCCGCAGTCCCGCGCGAACTCGTTCAGCGCCTGTTCGCCGTTGTGTCCGAAGGGCGGGTGGCCGAGGTCGTGGGAGAGGCAGGCCGCCTCGACGAGGTCGGGGTCGCAGCCGAGGGCCGCGCCCAGCTCACGGCCGACCTGGGCGCATTCCAGGGAGTGCGTCAGCCGGGTGCGGGGGCTGGCGTCCCAGGCCCGGTCGAGGGTCCCTCCCCTGCGGGCGGAGTCGAGGCCCTGGGGAAGGGTGCCGGGCGTGACGACCTGGGTCTTGCCCGCGAGCCTGCGCAGCGCGGAGGAGTGCAGCACACGCGCGCGGTCGCGCTGGAAGGCGGTGCGTCCGGGGCGCTTGTCGGGCTCGACCGCCCAGCGCTCGACGGCGGTCTCGTCGTACTCCTCGTGGCCGGTGTGGTGCTCGCATGCCTTCGGTGCGGTGCCTTCCATGCACCCGACAGTAGTCGCAGGCGGTGACGGCCGGAGCCCGCAGGACCACCGCGAGCCACGGTTCAGGTCGCGGCGAGCTCGCGTGCGAAGGCCGGTTCGGGGGCGGCGAGGGCCTGGTCGTAGCGGTGCAGCACGAGGCGGGCCATGGCCGGGTGGGTGCCCAGGGGCGCGGCGGCGATCCAGGGGGCGGCCCCGGCGCACGCGGTGGCGAAGCGGCCGGGTGCGGTGAAGTAGGAGGCGACGGCGATGCGGTGGCGGCCCCGGGCGGCCATGGCCCGTACGGCGGCCGGGACGGTGGGCGCGGCGGCGGAGGCGTACGCCGCCGTGACGGGCACCCCGAGGCGTTCGGCCAGCAGACCGGCGGTGCGGCGGGTGTCGACGGCCGCGTCGGGGTCGCGGGAGCCGGCGGCGGCCAGCACGACGCCGCTCGCCCGGCGGGCGGCGTCGCTCATCCGGGTGCGCCAGCCGGCCTCGACCAGCCGCGCGTACAGCGTCTCCACGAGGAGCGGGTGCGGGCCGAGCGGGGCGGCGACGCGGGCGCGCAGGCCCGGGACCGCGGCCACCGCCGCGGGGACGTCCCGCTTGACGTGGTGGCCGCGGCTGAGCAGCAGCGGCACGAGGACGGCCCGGGGGTCGCGGGCCGTGTCGATCGAGGCGAGGGCGGCGGGCAGCAGCGGTTCGTCGAGCTCCAGATGACCGAGCCGCACGGGCAGGTGCGGGCGCAGCTCGCGGACCCGTTCGGCGAGGGTGCTCACGGTGTCGAGCGCGCGTGGGTCGCGGCTGCCGTGCGCGACGAGGACGAGCGGCGGGGGCGCCGGGCGCCGCGTGCCGTTGAGCGAGACGAGGCTGAGCTGCGTGCCGAGGCGGCTGGTGATCGCGTTCATCAGTTGCGCCGTGGTGTCGAGGGGAGCGCCCGGGAGCGGCCGGCCCCCGGTGCCGGCCGGGGACTCGTCGTGAGGGGGTTGCGACGCCGTCATGGACCGATCGTGCCGGTCGGAGGTTGCCGCGCCGTTGCACCGGCGTGACGGGGGTTTTCCGGGGGTTCACGGTGGCGTTCCGCCCATCCGTGAGGCCCGCGCACGCGCGGCCGGCGACGTCGGGTGACCCCGGTCACCGCACCACACCGAACCGAACGGGCTTGCGCTGCGTCCCCATCTGTCGAACGCCGTCACGCGCCGACGCCATCTGGGGGACACCGATCATGCTGCGCCTGCCGGGCCCGAGCATCCGTAGACCGCTTCTCCGACGGCCCCGGCAGCTCCGGCGGTTCCTCCGGTTCCCCCGCACCCGCGCCGGGCAGCGCAGGGCGGTGCAGGTGATCATGGCGCTGTGCGTGCTGGCGCTGCTTCCCGCGACCTGGCTGTACGCGGTGACGGGCGACCGGCTGCGGACCACCGCGGACGTGCCGAGGACCGGGGTCGCGGTGGTGTTCGGGGCGGGGCTGTGGGAGGGCGAGCCGTCGCCGTACCTCGCGCACCGGCTGGACGCGGCGGCGCGGCTGTACAGGGCGGGACGGATCGAGGTCGTCCTCGTCACCGGGGACAACAGCCGCGAGGACTACGACGAACCGGACGCCATGCGCGCGTATCTGACCCGGCACGGGGTGCCGGACGGCCGGATCGTCAGCGACTACGCCGGGTTCGACACCTGGGACTCGTGCGTACGGGCCCGGAAGATCTTCGGGGTCCACGAGGCGGTGCTGATCAGCCAGGGGTTCCACATCCGGCGGGCCGTCGCGCTGTGCCGCGCGGCGGGGGTGCGTTCGTACGGCGTCGGGGTCGACGACGCGCACAACGTCACCTGGTACTACGGGGGTGCCCGCGAGGTGTTCGCGGCGGGCAAGGCCCTGCTGGACGTGGTGTTCGAGCCCGATCCGCGGTTCCTCGGGCGGAAGGAGCCCGGCGTGGCGCGGGCGCTGGCCTCGGCGGGTGCGCGGTGATCCCCGCCGACCTGACGCCCGCCGAACGCCGGGTCCGGGACGCCTTCCCGCTCGGCGAGGGCGTCGACTTCCGCGAGAGCGACGTCGAGGACGCCGCGGACGGGGCCTCCTGGGGACCGGAGCGGACCGTGCGCGCCGAGGTGCTGAGGGCGCTGCTGATCGGCGGGGCCGCCCGGGAGGGCGGGATCGCCGGCCTGAGGCTGAGCGGGGCGCGCGTCACCGGGCGGCTGGACCTCGCCTACGGGACGGTCGACCACCCCGTACGGCTGCGGTTCTGCCACTTCGAGCAGGATCCGAACCTGTACGGGGCGCGGCTGCGCAACCTGGTGCTGAGCGACTCGGTGCTGCCCGGACTCACCGCCGGCACCCTGCGGGTGGAGGGGGTGCTGCGGCTCAGCTGCTGCCGTGTCACCGGGCAGGTGCGGCTCCAGGGCGCGAAGATCTCGGGCGCCGTCTTCCTGAACGGGGCGCGGCTCGGCGTGCCACCGGACCCGGACGCCCCGCCCCGCGATCCCGGGGCCCCGGAGGCCTCCGCGGAGCCGGCCCTCCAGCTCAACCACGCCGAGGTCGGCACCGACGTGTGGGCCGTCGGTCTCGTCTCCCACGGCCAGGTCCGGCTGAACGGCGCGACGCTCGGCGGGCAGTTGAACCTCGACGACGCCGAACTGCACGCGCCGGGCGGCACCGCGCTGCACGCCGAGACGCTGTCGGTCGGCACCGATCTGCGGGCCATGCGGCTGCGCGCCCACGGGCGGGTCAACCTGAGCGGCGCGAGGATTCCCCACCAGCTCAACCTGGCCCACGCCCGGCTGTCGAACCCCGGCGGACCCGCCCTGCGGGCCAGCAGCTGTGTCATCGGCGAGCTGTGGCTGCGCGAGGCCCCTCCGATCGTGGGCACGGTCAATCTGCGCCGCTCCCAGCTGGACCTGCTGCACGTTCCCCCGGAGACCTGGCCCGGCCGGGTCCGCATCGACGGCCTCAGCTACCGCACCCTCGCCCCGCATCTGCCCGCCGAACTGCGGCTGCCCCTGCTCGAACGCGAGGAGTCGGGCTATCTCCCGTACGCCTACGAGCAGTTGGCGACCGCCTACCGCACCGCGGGCGACGACGCCGCCGCGCGCACGGTGCAGCTGGCCAAGCTCCGGCGGCACCGCGGGACGCTGTCACGCCCCGCCCGGTTCTGGGGCCATCTGCAGGACGCGACCGTCGGGTACGGCTTCCGGCCGATGCGCGCCGCCGGCTGGCTGCTGTTGCTGCTGTGCACGGGCGCGGTCACCTTCGCGCTGCACCACCCGGCGGCCCTGAAACCGGCCGAGGCACCCGGTTTCAATCCCCTCGTCTACACCCTCGACCTGCTGCTGCCCCTGGTCGACTTCGGGCAGGAGACGGCCTTCGCGCCGCGTGACGGCTACCAGTGGCTCTCGTACCTGCTGATCGCCACCGGCTGGATCCTGGCGACGACGATCGCGGCGGGCGTCACCCGCTCCCTCAACCGCCAGTAGCCGCCCGGCGGTCCCAGGTCGCGCACCGCTCCCGGCGCACCACGTCTGCCGGGCGCCGGCGGACCCCGTCACGGCGTACGCCCGCGCTCCCGCCAGTCCCCGCCCGGGACGAGCCGGCCGTGGGCGCGCAGCCGGGCGGCGACGGCGGGGGCGGCCAGGTACACCCAGGCCCGCGCCGCCGTGCCGTCCGCGCGGATCACGTCCCCGACCACCCGCTCGTACAGGTTGCGGGGGTCGCCCGGCACGTACTCCTCCAGCCGGTCGAGCGCGCCGAGCAGTTCCCCGTACGCCTCGGGCAGCGCCGTGACCAGTTCCCCGCGCACGACGCCGGCGGGCTCCTCCACGGCGTACGGATACCCGGGTCCGTCGTACAGCACGATCCCCCGCATCGTCCCAGGCTCCTCGGACCGCGTCCGTCCGCGCAGGAGGAGGTCGTGGTTGTGCTCGCCGGGGCGCAGCGTGCCGTAGGCGAAGAACGGCAGTCGTCCCCCGTTCGCGACGTTCACGAGCCGGTCTCCTCCCTCGTCCCCGGGGTCGTCCCGGTGGCCGCCCCGGACGTCGTCGCCACCGTGGTTCCCGTGGTCGTTCCATGGTCGTTCCGGGCGCCGTCTCCATGATCGTCCCTCATTCGTGAGGGCACGGAAACGATTCTCTCCACACCCGCCGGAACCGTACGTGGGCTATGGACATGACATGTCATGCACCTTTAAATCTGAACCGACATCAGCGCCCCCCACACGCGTCTGAGCGTGCCTCCCCGAGGAGACCGATGAGTCGGAACCGGATACGGCCCACCCGAGGTTCCCGTCTGGCCGCCGGGGTGGCCGCGGCCACCACCGCCCTGCTGGCGACCGCCCTCACCCCCACCGCGGGCGCCGTCACCCCCACCGCCGGCGCGGCGGAACGGCCGAGCCGGGCCACCGCGATCGCCGACGCGGCGACGGCCCTCGCGCACGAGGCCGCCCGGCTGGGCCTGACCTCCGCCGAGGGCACCGGCGTGCGCGACGTCGTCATCGACGCGGACGGCGGCCGGCACGTGCGCTACGACCGCACGTACCGCCGACTGCCGGTGCTCGGCGGCGACTTCGTGATCCATCTCGCCCCGGACGGCTCCTACCGCGGCGCGGACCGGGCCACCTCCCGCGACCTCGCCGTCCCCACCACCACGCCCGCGCTCTCCGCCCCGAAGGCCGCCTCCCTGGCCGCCACCGCGCTGCGCGCCGCACACGCCGGCCAGACCCTGAGGAAGGTGACGGCCAGGCCGAAGCTGGTGGTCGACGCCCTGCACGGCACGCCCCGACTGGCCTGGCGCACCGACGTGGTGGGCCAGGACTCACTGGGCAACCCGGTCGCCCGCATGGTGCTCACCGACGCCCGCACCGGCCGGCGGATCGACGCCTGGGACAGCATCGAGACGGCGACCGGCGACGGCAGCTCGCTCTACAGCGGCACGGTCCCGCTGGAGACCACGCCGTCCGGATCGGCGTACCAGCTCAAGGACCCGACGCGGGGGAACACGTACACGGGCGACGCGGCGAACAAGACGGACCTGTGCATCTTCGGGATCTGCATCAGCCGGGCCCCGGCGACCCTCTTCACCGACGCCGACAACCACTGGGGCGGCGGCGCGGCCACGGACCGCTCCTCGGCCGCGGTCGACGCCCAGTACGGCACGGACGAGACCTGGGACTACTACAAGGACGTGCACGGACGCAACGGCATCGCGGGCGACGGGAAGGGCTCGTACAACCGCGTGCACTACGGCAGCAAGTACAACAACGCCTTCTGGGACGACAGTTGCTTCTGCATGACGTACGGCGACGGTGACGGGACGACGTTCGGCCCGCTGGTGGCGCTCGACGTGGCCGGTCACGAGATGTCCCACGGAGTGACCTCGAAGACGGCGGCGCTGACGTACTCGGGCGAGTCGGGCGGCCTCAACGAGGCGACCTCCGACATCTTCGGCACGCTGGTGGAGTTCCACGCGCACAACGCCACCGACCCCGGTGACTACCTGATCGGCGAGAAGGTGGTGCGTTCCGGGTTCGGCAAGCCGGCCCTGCGCTTCATGGACCGCCCCTCCAAGGACGGCAACTCGGCGGACTGCTGGAGCTCGTCGGTGGGGAACCTCGACGTCCACTACTCGTCCGGCGTGGCGAACCACTTCGCGTACCTGCTCGCCGAGGGCAGCGGCCCGACGACCGTGGGCGGCGTCCCGTACGACAGCCCGACCTGCGACGGCTCGACGGTCACCGGCATCGGCCGGGACAAGCTCGGCGCGATCTGGTACCGGGCACTGACGGTCTACATGACGTCCTCGACCAAGTACGCGGGTGCGCGGACGGCGACCCTGAACGCGGCGAAGGATCTGTACGGCGCGGGCAGCACGGAGTACGGCGCGGTGGCGGCGGCCTGGTCCGCCGTGTCCGTGGGCTGACGCGCCGGGCCGTACACCCCGGTACCGTCCGGTCCCGTCGAGGCCGAGCGGGCGCCGCGCCCCTCCGTCGGGGCCGGACGCCCGCGTCGGCGTGACCGGACGCCCGTGTCGACGGGGCCGGGCGCTCTTCACCCGTTCACCCATGCCCTCCCCCCTTCGGACCCCCGTTCTCCCCTCACGTTCGACGCACACCGCTGACCTGCCGAAACGCTCCCCGATCCGCCCGTACGGCCCCCTCGTACGCCACCCGTTCACCGCACTTCCGGCTTTCCCCGGGCAAGCGGGCGCGCACCGATGCCACTTACCTCGGAAGGGCAGGGGCACGACCGACGCAGCGGCACTTGGGGGTGCCGCGGGCCGCGCCCCCTCGGAGGAGCAGCAACCATGCGACGCACAGCCCGTCTGCTGATCGGTACCGCGCTCGCCGTCGCCGCCGCGGGTCTCACCGTCGTGCCCGCGTACGGCGAGAGCACCGTGAGTCTGGTGGTGTCCCCCTCCACCGCGCTCCCGGGTGGCGACATCACCGTCAGCACGGCGGCGTGCGGCACGAACGGCGCCGCGACGGGTGACGCCAGCGCGGTCGGCGCCGGCACCTTCCCGCTCGCCGCCGGCCCGCGCGAGAGCGACGCGGTCGGCCGGTTCCGGGTGCCGCCGAGCGCGCAGCCGGGGACGTACGAGATCGTCGCGAAGTGCTCCCGCGGCACACAGGTCACCGGGGATCTGACGGTCACCATGACCTCGACGACCTCGGGTGCCTCGGCGCACGACGGGCTCCAGCCGCACGGACATGTGAACACGGGCGTCGGTGGCGCACTCGGCACCGACCCCACGAAGACCGCGGCGGGAGTGGCGGCACTGGCCGTCGCCGCCGCGGGCGGTACCTGGCTCCTGCATCGCCGGGCGAGAGGCGACGGGATCTGACGGACACCCTCCGCTGTCCGTCTGCCGGTACCGCCGTCCCCTCCCCCTCCGTGGCCCGACGCCCCTCGCGGCCCGGAGGGGGACGGGGACCCACCCACGGGCGAAACCCCGAGGCAGCCCGAAAGGCCCCTCGAGGAATCCCCGAAGAACCCCGAGAGGAGGCTCCCGTGCACCGGATAACCAAGGCCGGTCGCCCCGGCAGCGTCGGCAACACCTTCATAGCGTCCGTCACCGTGGTCGCCCTCTGCTCGGGCGTCTGGCTGGTGCGCAGCGGCACCGAGAGCCACCCGCCGCCCCAGCCCTCCGCCGCCCAGTCGGGCACCGGCCGCGCGGTCCGGCAGTCCGTCCCCGCGCTCCGCCACTCCCCGCCCGAGCGGATCCGCATACCCTCCATAGGCGTGGACGCCCCGCTGATGGGCCTCGGGCTCACCCCCCAGGGCAGTCTGGACGTCCCGCCCGCCGCGCAGAAGAACCTCGCGGGCTGGTACGAGGCCGGCACCACGCCCGGCGAACGCGGCACCGCCATCGTCGCCGGCCATGTCGACAACACCGAGGGACCGGCCGTCTTCTACGACCTCGGCTCCCTGCACAAGGGCAGCGCCATCGAGGTGGCGCGCCGCGACGGCGGCACCGCGCACTTCACCGTCGACGCCGTCGAGGTGTACGACGCCCGCGACTTCCCCGACGACAAGGTGTACGGGGCCGCGCCCCGCCCCGAACTGCGCGTCATCACCTGCGGCGGCGACTATTCGAAGGCGACGGGCTACCAGGGCAACGTGGTCGTCTTCGCCCACCTGACCGGCAGCGGCTGACCCGGGCCCGCCCGCGCGCGGGCGACACGGGTCCGGCCCGAGCGGCGGCCTCAGGCCACCCACTGCTGGTACGCCAGGTTCGCGACCAGCGCGAACACCACCGTGAGCAGGACCACCCGGACGAACCCGCTGCCCCGCTTCAGCGCGGTGTGCGCCCCGACGGTCCCGCCGACGAGGTTGAAGACCGCCATCAGCGCGGCCAGTTGCCAGTACACCGTGCCCTTCCAGGCGAAGGTCGCGAGGGCGCCCGCGTTGGTGCAGCAGTTGACGATCTTGGCGGTCGCGGAGGCGGTCACCAGGTCGAGGTGGAGCAGCGCGGTGAGGGCGAGGACGAGGAAGGTGCCCGTGCCGGGGCCGACGAGTCCGTCGTAGAAGCCGATGCCGAGGCCGGCGAGTCCGATCGCGGCGAGCACGCGGCGCGGCGGGACGGGCCCGGCCGAGGGTGCGGTGCCGAAGGCGGGGCGCAGGATGACGAACGTCCCGACGCCGACCAGGACCACCATGACGACCGGCTTCAGGACGTCCGTGCTCATCCCGGCGGCCACGAAGGCACCGGCCGTGGAGCCGGCGAGCGCCGCGAGACCGATCCGGACGGCCAGCCGCACGTCGACGGGCGCCTTGCGCGCGTAGGTCACCGCCGCGCCGCTCGTCCCGACGATCGCGACCGCCTTGTTGGTCCCGAGCGCGTACGCCGCCGGGGTGCCGCCCGGCAGTCCGAGCAGCAGCGCGGGCAGCAGGAGCAGTCCGCCGCCGCCCACCACGGCGTCGATCCATCCCGCCGCGAGGGAGGCGAGGCACAGCACAACGACCATGGTCAGCGATATGTCGGGCATGATCGCGACCCTAACGGAGGGGATGGATGTGTCGTCCACGGAATTGGGCGTCTTCCGAGGTTCTCCGCCCGGCGCGCGGAACGACGGGCCGGACCCTCACAACCGGTCGCCGCCCCCGCTGAGGTCAGCGTTCCGCCCGGGAAACAGCGGTGATGCGACCGGGTAACACCGGCGTCGCACGCTGCGGGCATGACCTCGAACGCGCGGCCGGTGGCGACCGGCACCGGATCCGCGGGCACCCGTGCCGCCCGGGGCCGCGAAGAACCCGGCGATCGGGCAGGCCCGGTCGGCCCGGTCGGCCCGGCAGGCCCTGCGACAGGAAGAGCCGGCGTTCTGCCGGCGCCCGCCGCGCCCGCCGCGCCCGCCGCGCCCGCCGCGTCCGCCGCGTCCGCCGCGTCCGTGGGCACCGAGGAGCACCGCCCGTGCCACCGGCTTCCGCCCGCCCGGGTCCTGGCCACGGGCCGCTCCACCGCTCCCCGACCACGGAGGCTCCCGATGTCCACGGACACCCCCACCATCGTGCTCGTCGGTCACGGCATGGTCGGGCAGCGCGTCCTGGAGGCGCGGGCCGAACGCGGGCTGACCGCCACGCACCGGGTGGTCGTACTGGCCGAGGAGCCCCGTCCGGCCTACGACCGGGTCCGGCTCACCTCGTACTTCTCGGGCCGCACCCCGGACGAACTCTCGCTGACCGACCCCGGGTTCATCTCCGCGCACGGCATCGAGCTGCACCTCGGCGACCCGGCCGGGTCGATCGACCGGGCGGCGCGGACGGTGACGGCCCGCTCCGGTCTGACCGTCGCCTACGACACCCTGGTCCTCGCCACCGGCTCCTCCCCCTTCGTGCCGCCCGTGCCCGGCAGGGACGCCGAGGGCTGCTTCGTCTACCGGACCATCGAGGACCTGCTCGCCATCGAGGAGTACGCGAGGGCGCGGGCCACGACCGGCGCGGTGGTCGGCGGCGGGCTGCTGGGCCTGGAAGCGGCGGGCGCGCTCCAGGGCCTCGGACTGGCCACGCACATCGTGGAGTTCGCACCGCGGCTGATGCCCGTGCAGGTCGACGAGGGCGGCGGCGCGGCACTGCTGCGCACGGTCAGGGACCTCGGCCTGACCGTCCACACCGGTACCGGCACACAGGAGATCGTCATCGGTGCCGACGGCACCGTGACCGGCATGAGACTCTCCGACGGCTCCGAACTCGCCGCGGACCTCGTGGTGTTCTCGGCGGGCGTGCGTCCGCGCGACGGGCTCGCCCGCGACAGCGGACTGGCCGTCGGCGAACGCGGCGGCGTCACGGTAGACGACCGGTGCCGCACCTCCGACCCCCACGTGTTCGCGATCGGCGAGTGCGCCCTCGCGTCCGACGGCCGCGTGTACGGGCTGGTCGCACCCGGGTACGAGATGGCCGAGACGGCCGCCGCGGCCATCGCCGGCGCCGACGCGGACGCCGGCTTCACCGGTGCCGACCTCTCCACCAAGCTCAAGCTGCTCGGCGTGGACGTCGCGTCCTTCGGCGACGCGCACGGCACCACCGACGACTGCCTCGACGTCGTCTACTCCGACGCGCGCTCGGGCACGTACCGCAAGCTCGTCATCGGCCGCGACGGCGCGCTGCTCGGCGGCATCCTGGTCGGCGACGCCGACACGTACGGCACCCTGCGCGCCCTCACCGGATCGGTGCCGCCGGTCGCCCCCGAGCAGTTGGTGCTCCCGGCGGGCGCGGGCGCCCCGGTCGCCCTCGGCCCCTCCTCGCTCCCCGACTCGGCCGTCGTCTGCTCCTGCCACAACGTCACCAAGGGCACGGTCCGCGAGGCGGTCACCGCGGACTCCCGGACCACCGTGCAGGAAGTGAAGAGGTGCACCAAGGCCGGTACCGGCTGCGGGAGTTGTGTCAAGGTCCTCGCCCAGCTCGTGGACGAGGAGCTGGCGGCGCAAGGCGTCGAGGCCGACCACGGACTGTGCGGCTGCTTCCCGCAGACCCGCGAGGAGCTGTACGAGATCGTCCGCGCGCTGCGGATCTCCTCGTACCAGGCGCTGCTGGACCGCCATGGACGGCCCGGCGCCCGGGGTGGCGAGGGCTGCGAGGTCTGCAAACCGGCCGTCGCCTCGGTCCTCGCCTCGCTCGCCCCGCTCCTCGGCACGAGCGGCCATGTCCTGGACGGCGAGGAGGCGGCCCTCCAGGACACCAACGACCACTTCCTCGCCAACCTGCAGAGGAACGGCTCGTACTCGATCGTGCCACGCGTCCCCGGCGGCGAGATCACCCCCGAGAAACTCATCGTGATCGGCGAGGTCGCCCGGGACTTCGGCCTCTACACGAAGATCACGGGCGGTCAGCGCATCGACCTGTTCGGCGCGCGGGTCGAGCAACTCCCCCTGATCTGGGCCCGGCTGGTGGACGCGGGCTTCGAGTCCGGGCACGCGTACGGAAAGGCGCTGCGGACGGTGAAGTCCTGCGTGGGCCGGACCTGGTGCCGCTACGGGGTCCAGGACTCGGTCCGGATGGCGATCGACCTGGAGCTGCGCTACCGGGGACTGCGCTCGCCCCACAAGCTCAAGTCGGCGGTCTCCGGATGCGCCCGGGAGTGCGCCGAGGCCCGCTCCAAGGACTTCGGCGTCATCGCCACGGCCACCGGCTGGAACCTCTGGGTCGGCGGCAACGGCGGTGCCACGCCGCGCCACGCGGACCTGCTGGCGCAGGACCTGGACGATGCCGGACTGATCCGTCTGATCGACCGGTTCCTGATGTTCTACATCCGTACCGCCGACCGGCTGGAGCGCACCTCGGCCTGGCTGGAGCGGATCCCGGGCGGCCTCGGCCATGTCCGGGACGTCGTCGTCCACGACTCACTCGGCATCTGCGAGGAGCTGGACTCCCTGATGACCGCGCATGTCCGCGCCTATCGCGACGAGTGGGCGGAGACCCTCCGCGACCCCGTGCGGCTGGCCCGGTTCGTGTCGTTCGTGAACGCCCCCGGCACCCCCGACCCGGTGGTCGGCTTCGTCCCCGAGCGCGACCAGATCAAGCCGGACCTGCCGCTGCTGACCATCGGCCCGCGCCCACTGGAAGGAAGCGCCCAGCGATGACCCGACCACACAGCCCCCTTCCAGCGGATGTCCAACTCCGACTGGGTGAAGTCTGGTTGACCATCTGCGACCTGTCCGTCCTGACGCCCGGCCGGGGGGTGGCCGCGCTGCTGCCGGACGGCCGCCAGGCCGCCGTCTTCCGCGACCGGTCGGGCCGGACGTACGCCATCGACAACCGCGACCCGTTCAGCGGGGCGGCGGTCCTCTCCCGCGGCCTGACCGGCTCCCACCAGGGCCGGCCCTTCGTCGCCTCGCCGCTCCTCAAGCAGCGGTTCGACCTGGAGTCGGGACGGTGCCTGGACGACGAGACGGTGACGGTCACGACGTACGAGGTGCGGACGTTCGAGGGGACGGCGCACGAGGAGACGGCGTACGAGGGGACGGCGTACGAGGCGAGGGTCCACCGGCACGGTGTGAACACCCACTGACTTGACCGATCGTTCCGGAAAAGCCTAGGCTCCCCGCATGGCCAGGACCAAGGAGTTCGACCCGGACGCCGCGCTGCAGTCGGCCCTGGAGCTGTTCTGGCGCCGCGGCTACGAGGCGACGTCGATGGCGGATCTCGTCGAGCACCTCGGCGTGGGGCGCGCCAGCATCTACGCGACCTTCGGCAACAAGCACGACCTTTACCTGAAGGCGCTGGACCGCTATCAGCAGGCGCGCAATCCGCAACTGCTGCGGGAGCTGTCCCAGCCGGGCCCCGCACTGCCGGCCGTCCGCGCGGTCGTACGCCGCTTCGCGACCGAGGCGTCGACCGGCGAACGGCGCCTGAGCGGCTGCTTCGTCACCAACACGGCCGCCGAGCTGGCTCCGCACGACACGGACGCGGCCCGCCGGGTCGAACACAACTGGGACCACCTCGAAACCCTGCTGCACGCGGCTCTGGTCCGCGCCGAGGCCCAGGGCGAACTGCCCGCCGGCCGCGAGCCGCTGGCCCTCGCCCGCATGCTGCTGGTCCTGATGCAGGGGCTGCGGGTGGTCGGCAAGGCGACCACGGACCCGGCCCGCGTCCAGGACGCGGCGGAGCAGGCACTGGCCCTGCTGGACTGAACACTCACCCCGGAGGGGCGCTTTCCCCTTCCCCTCATACTGGACCGATCAGTTCAATAAATGGGGCATCCCCTCGCGTACGCGTCCCGTGCGCGTCCCGTACGACACCGCAGACGAATGGAGAACTCGTGAGCGTCCGCTTCTCCGGCAGGACCGCCCTCGTCACGGGCGCCGGGTCCGGCATCGGCCGCACCACCGCCCTGGCGTTCGCCGCCGAGGGCGCGCACGTCGTCGTCGCCGGGCGCACCGCCGCCCCGCTGGACGAGACGGTCGCGCTGATCGAGGCGCGCGGCGGCAAGGCGCTGGCCGTGCCCGCCGACGTGTCGCGCGCCGCGGACTGGCGGGAGCTCGTCGCAGCGGCCGTGGACCGTTTCGGCTCACTCGACGTGGCCGTCAACAACGCGGCCGTCTTCCACGGCGGGACACCGCTCGCCGACCTCGCGGAGGCGGACTGGCACGCCCAGTTCGACATCAACACGACCGGCGTGTTCCTGGCCCTCCAGGCCCAGATCCGGCAGATGCGGACCCAGTCGGCCGGCGGCGCCATCGTCAACATCGCCTCCACCATCGGCGTGCACACCCGGCGCCCGGGCGTCGCCGCCTACGCCGCGTCCAAGGCGGCCGTCACCGCGCTGACCCGCGCCGCGGCCCTCGACCACATCGCCGACGGCGTCCGGATCAACGTCGTCAGCCCCGGCGCCGCCGCCACCACGATGTCGCTGCGCCCCGGGGAGTCCGAGGAGGAGCGGGTGGAACGGGTGCGGCACGAACTGCCGCTGGGCCGGGTGTCGAGGACGGCGGAGGTGGCCGCGGCCGTCCTGTACCTGGCGTCCGAGGACGCGGCGTCGGTCGTCGGCACGGACCTGGTCGTCGACGGCGGCGGGGCGCTCTGACCGCCTGACCGCCGGACCGGTCAGGCCTTCAGGCCGCCGTACGGCACTCCGGTGAGTTGCAGGGAAACGTCCCAGAGCCGCTCGCCCGCGACGTCGTTGCGGGTCCAGCCCGCCCGCCAGGACTCCGCCGGCGCGCCACGCCACATCGCGAACGAGGGTCCGGTGAAGGAGTCGGGCCGCACGCCCGGCGCGGTGGCCGCGTACAGCGAGGGCAGCGCCCCCGCCTCCGGGCTCTGCCCGAAGACCAGGTTGCCGATCTCCATGAACCGCTCGGCCCCCTTGCGGCCGGCCTTCCGGGGGCCGGCGGTCTGCAGATTCGTCGCGGCGTACCCGGGGTGGGCGGCGGCCGCGACCACGTCGGACCCGATGGCCGCCAGCCGGCGTGCCAGCTCGTGGGTGAAGAGCAGGTTGGCGGTCTTGGAACGGGCGTAGGCGATCCAGCGCCGGTAGGAGGGCCGCTCGCTGCCGAGGTCGTCGATGTCGATGTTGGCGAGCGCGTGCACCATGCTCGACACGGTCACGATCCGTGCGCCGGGGGTGTTCAGCAGCGCGGGGAGCAGCAGTCCGGTGAGCGCGAAGTGCCCCAGGTGGTTGACCCCGAACTGCGTCTCGAACCCGTCGGTGGTCCGTCCCTGCGGCAGGGCCATCACCCCGGCGTTGTTGACGAGCAGGTCGAGCCGCTCGCCGTACCGGCGGTCGTAGGTCGCCGCGAACTCCGCGACGGAGTCGAGGTCGCCCAGGTCCAGCCGTACGAACTCCACGTCCGCGCCCGGCACTTCGGAGGCGATCCGGTCGCCCGCCTCACTCCCCCGTGCCTCGCTCCGGCAGGCCAGCACGACCCGCGCCCCACGCCGGGCGAGCTCACGCGCGGTGACGAGGCCGATCCCGCTGTTTGCTCCGGTGACGATGGCCGTACGACCGCTCTGGTCGGGAATGTCGTTCACGTTCCACGCGGCCATGCCGGACCTCTTCTCTGCACCGATGTCTGCCGCTCACCGTACGCCGCACCCCTTTCCCCGCCTCGGACCGTCGACCCCGGTCAGTGACGCCGGATCAGTTCGGGATCGATTCGCCGCCCGACCAGCGGCAGCGCACCGACGGCGGCGACGGCCACGACGCCCAGCGCACAGGCGAGCAGGACCGGGACCCCGGCCCCGTCCCAGAGGACCGGTCCGCCGCCGATGACCAGGTAGCTCGACTCGGCCATCTTCCCCACCACCAGCGCCGGCACCAGCCCCACCACCAACGGCAGCACCACCTGCGCCACCTGCGCCGCCCGCAGGGTCCGCGTCCGCGCACCGAGCAGGGTCAGCGCGGTGACCTGCGGCCGCCGCTCCACGGCACGGTCGGTGGCGGCCACGAGGTAGGCGGCGACGCCGATGACGAGGCCGAGGGTGATGCCTACGGCGAGGAGGGTTCTGACGATGGTCACCTCTTGGAACACGTCGACGTTCAGGCCCTGCGGGAGGACACCGGCCGTGGGTGCGATGCCTCCGATGCCGTCGAGAACGGCACGGACGGTCTTCTCCCCCGGAGCGCTGACGAGCCTGAGCGTGGCTTCCCGCGGGATCGCGCCAGGGGGCAGCATCGAAGGCGGGACGAGAACGCCTCCGTTCTGCAGGAGCACGAGGCCCTCGTGCTCCCGGTACCGGACGGTCTGCCGCGGCATCTTGAGATTCAGGCCACGGGAGCGCTGCCCCACCCGCCGACCGAAGCGGACCTCGTCGCCCGCCTCGGTCCGCACCTCCTGGGGCTGCCCGGGGTCCCACAGCCGCATGAGGCGTCCGTCCACGCATCCCTCGGTCCACCGCACCGCCTTGCGGAGTTGGTCGCACGTCGCCACCACCCCCTCGGGGCGCGGTGACTGCTCCCAGCCGTCCGAGAGCGGCGGATTCAGGGTCACGACATGCGCCCGGACACCTGGCAGGACTTCGATCGCCTGTCGCTGGGACCCGCTGAGCTGCCCGTACTGGATGTCGTACGTCTGAACGGGCAGGGTGCTCCTCGCGACGCTGTCCAGTTGGATGACGACCCCCTGCGCGAGGGAAGCCGCGAAGACGAGCAGGACGAGCCCGGTGGCCACCCGGACGGCACCACCCGGCTCGGCCTCGTTGCGCCGCATGGCCAGACCGAAGGAGAACGACCGCGTGGAGCGCGCCATCCGCCGCGCGAGAAATCGGGAGCACGCCGGAAGTGAGAGGGCGAGCCCGACACCGGACAGGAGGGCCGCCGACGGCATGAGCCACGCGGAGAGGGCGGTGCTCGTGGGGGTGTGGTGCGTGACGCCGGCGACGCAGTAGCCCGTGAGGACCCCCAGACCCGCGATCAGCGGCAGGAAGACCCACTTCCGGGGCGCCTTCTCCACGGCCCCGCGCCGGACAGCCAACGGATTGGCGGCGGCCTTTCCCGCACTGGCACGGCCCACGTACCAGGCCAGTGCCGGACATCCGACGAGACACACCGCGAGGGTCTCGAAGGTGAGGGCCCCGTCAGCGGGGTACCACGTGAACCCCGGCAGGCCGACCCGCGAGACCAGTTGGTTCATGGTCCAGTACTCGCCGAGCCCGAGGATCGCGCCCAGCCCGGCGGCCGCGACGGTCTCGGCGGCGTTCACCCGCTGCGTCCCCTTCTTGCTCAACCCCAGCAGGCGCAGCGCGGCCAGCCTGCGTGCCCGGTCCGCGGCGGACAGTCGCGCGCAGACGGAGAGGAAGACGACGAGGGGAAGGAGGACGACCGCTGCCAGGGTGAAGCGCAGGATGGCGAGAGTGGAGGAGTCCAGTGTGGGCAGTGGCCCATGGGACTCACCGAACCGCTCCACGGGGTCGCCGTCGGGGAGTTCAGCACGGCTCACGCCCACGTACGCGATGAGTTCATCAGGGCGCGCCAGCCCTGCGGGGCCGATCAATCCGCCCTGCTCGCCAGGGACCAGTTGCGCCAACGCCGTGTTGTGCCAGAGGAGTTCGTGCAGTCGCGGGGAGACGAACACCTGACCGTCCCGTGGGAACGACCGGAGTCCGGGCGGCGGCTCGACGGTCCGCGTGCCGCGAGCCACGAAGACCCGGGTGAGGGGTGTCGAGCCGTAGGGATCGGTGCGGGCGAGCGTCACCGGATAGCCGTCGACGACGGCAGCGCCTGACGGGTCCCTCGGTGTGACGGGTTGGCGGGCGGTGACACGCGCGTCCTGCGCTTCCAGGATCCCGGGAATCGCCAGCACGATGGCCAGACAGCAGACACCGAGCGAGCTGCCGAGTGTCATGAGGAGGAACCTCGCACGATGACCGGGTCCGCTCCCGAACAGCAGTCGCAACCCCAGAACGAGTTCCCTCATGACGCACCCCGCTCTCGCGCGCTGAGAACGCCGTCGGACATCGTGTACCGGCTGTCCGCCCGGGCCGCGACCTCCAGATCGTGCGTGACGAGCAGGACCGCGGTCCCCTGCGAACGGGCGAGACCGAGGAACTCCTCGAGGACCGTTGCCGCGTTGGCGCTGTCGAGCGAGCCGGTCGGCTCGTCCGCGAAGACCACCGCCGGTCTGTGCACGAGAGCACGGGCGACGGCGACCCTCTGACTCTGGCCGCCGGACACCTGTGAGGGGCGCCGCTCCCGCAGATCCGCGAGGCCCAGACGTCCCAGCACCTCTCCCGCGGCGGCCAGTGCCGGGGTCTTGCGCTGCCCGGCGAGCCTCAGTGGCAGCGCGGTGTTCTCCTCCACGGTCAGCTCGGGAAGCAGCTCGCCGTACTGGAAGACGAAACCGAAGCGGTCTCGTCTCAGGGCGCTGAGCTCCTCGTCACCGAGATCTCTCAACAAGCGCCCGGCGAAACGGACTTCACCGCTCGTGACAGGAAGAACCCCCGCCAGGCAGTACAGCAGGGACGACTTGCCCGAACCGCTCTGCCCCGTGATTGCCGCCACCTCGCCCCTGTGGAGGCTCACGGAAGCCCCTCTGACGGCTTGCGCAGAGCCGTAATGGAGGTCGATTCCCCTGCCGGAGAGGATTTCTGACATGTCGATCTGGACTCCCGAAGGAAGCGGACCCGGGCCTGAGCCCGGGTCCGGGGTGCCGAGGTGACCGCTCACTTCTTGTAGTGAATTTCCCTGGAACAGAGGTCCCACTGGGCGGCTCCCCGATCGACGCAGGCGCGGATGTAGGCATCGTCCGTGTACTGCTGCGCACCGTCCCAGTTGGACTTGTGCAGCGTCACCGTCCGCCCCTGCTTGCCGTAGTACCGGATCGGTCCGTGGCCCTCGACGCGGACCTGCATGTAGACGTTGCGGCCGTCCCTCGCCAAGGAGTCGTGGAGGTATCCGGCCCACTCGAAGGCGCCATGGTTCCGGCCCGCCGGATTGAACTTGTACTTGCCCTGATCGAAGCGCACGCCCTGCACGCCCATGTTTGGGAGGTCTTGCCAGGACGCCGCGGCCGCGGTACCCGCTCCGACCATAAAGACGCCCGCCGCCACCACGCCGGCCCATACCCGCTTCATGTCCCACCTCTCGTGATCCCCATGGCCCCACGGCCACCGGAGATCACAGAAGGTAATGGATCAGTAACGCGCTGAATCCTTTGGCCTCCGGATCGCCATCCCATCAGGTGATCCGGAAGCACAAGAAGCACAGGCCGTACAGGCCAAGCACGACGGGACGGCACCCCGCACAAGGTGCCGCCCCGCTTCTTTCGTACGCCGGGACCGTCGACCGCCGGTGAGGGTCGGACAGTGGGCGACGGTCCCGGAGTTCCCGGTGCTCCCGGAGGGCTACCGGTGGTCGCTGCCCTTCGACGTCGACGCCGCGCGGCCCGCCTCCAGGCGCGCCACCGGAATCCGGAACGGCGAGCAGGAGACGTAGTCGAGACCCACCTCGTGGAAGAAGTGGACCGACTCGGGGTCGCCCCCGTGTTCGCCGCAGACGCCGAGCTTCAGGTCGGGACGCGTCGCGCGGCCTGCCTTCACGGCGGAGCGGACCAGCGAGCCCACGCCGTCCCTGTCGATGGTCTCGAAGGGCGACACCCCGAAGATGCCCTTCTCCAGGTACGCCGTGAAGAAGCTGGCCTCCACGTCGTCCCGGGAGAAGCCCCACACCGTCTGCGTGAGGTCGTTCGTACCGAAGGAGAAGAACTCGGCCGCCTCGGCGATCTGCCCCGCCGTGAGAGCCGCCCGCGGGAGCTCGATCATCGTGCCGATGGCGAGCTTCAGCTCGGTGCCCGTCGTCTCCTGCACCTCCGCGATGACCCGGTCGGCCTCCTCGCGGACGATCTCCAGTTCCTGGACCGTGCCGACCAGCGGGATCATGACCTCGGCGCGCGGGTCGCCCTTGGCGTTCCTGCGCTCGGCCGCCGCCTCCGCGATGGCCCGTACCTGCATCGTGAAGAGGCCGGGGATGACCAGGCCGAGGCGCACACCGCGCAGGCCCAGCATCGGGTTCTGCTCGTGCAGCCGGTGCACCGCCTGGAGCAGGCGCAGGTCGTTCTCGTTGGCGTCGCCGCGCGACTCCGCGAGCGCCACCCGCACCGACAGTTCGGTCACGTCGGGCAGGAACTCGTGCAGCGGCGGGTCGAGGAGACGGATCGTCACCGGAAGGCCGTCCATCGCCTCGAAGAGTTCGATGAAGTCCCGCTTCTGGAGCGGGAGAAGCTCCTTCAGGGAGTCCTCGCGCTCCGAGTCCGTGTCGGCCAGGATCAGCCGCTCCACCAGCTCGCGCCGGTCGCCGAGGAACATGTGCTCGGTGCGGCACAGGCCGATACCCTGCGCTCCGAAGCGCCGGGCCCGCAGGGCGTCCTCCGCGTTGTCGGCGTTGGCGCGCACCCGCAGCCGGCGGACCCGGTCCGCGTACGCCATGATCCGGTGCACCGCGGCGACGAGTTCGTCGGCGTCGTCCGCTCCGGCGTGCATCCGGCCCTCGAAGTACTCGACGACCGGGGAGGGCACGACCGGGACCTCGCCGAGGTAGACCTTGCCGGTGGAGCCGTCGATGGAGACGACGTCGCCCTCCTCGATCACCACGCCGCCGGGGGCCGTCATCCGGCGCCGCTTGGTGTCGACCTCCAGTTCCTCCGCGCCGCACACGCACGTCTTGCCCATGCCGCGCGCGACGACCGCCGCGTGCGAGGTCTTGCCGCCGCGGGAGGTGAGGATGCCCTCGGCCGCGATCATGCCGTCCAGGTCGTCGGGGTTGGTCTCGCGGCGGATCAGGATGACCTTCTCGCCGGAGCGCGACCACTTGATCGCCGTGTACGAGTCGAAGACGGCCTTGCCGACGGCCGCGCCCGGCGAGGCGGCGATGCCGCGGCCGATCTGCTCGACCTTCGCCTGGTCGTCGAAGCGCGGGAACATCAGCTGGGCGAGCTGGGCGCCGGTCACCCGCTGGAGCGCCTCGGCCTCGTCGATCAGGCCCTGGTCCACGAGCTGGGTGGCGATCCGGAAGGCCGCGCCCGCGGTGCGCTTGCCGACACGGGTCTGGAGCATCCACAACTGACCGCGCTCGATGGTGAACTCGATGTCGCAGAGGTCCTTGTAGTGGTTCTCCAGCGTCTCCATGATCTGCATCAGCTGGTCGTACGACTTCTTGTCGATCGACTCCAGCTCGGCGAGCGCGACCGTGTTGCGGATGCCGGCGACGACGTCCTCGCCCTGGGCGTTCTGGAGGTAGTCGCCGTACACGCCCTGATGACCGGAGGCCGGGTCGCGGGTGAAGGCGACTCCGGTGCCGGAGTCGGGGCCCAGGTTGCCGAAGACCATCGAACAGACGTTGACGGCCGTGCCGAGGTCGTGCGGGATGCGCTCCTGGCGGCGGTAGAGCTTGGCGCGGTCGGTGTTCCAGGAGTCGAAGACCGCGTGGATGGCGAGGTCCATCTGCTCGCGCGGGTCCTGCGGGAAGTCCCGGCCGGCCTCGGTCTTGACGATCCTCTTGAACTTCGTGACCAGCTTCTTGAGGTCCGCGGCCTCCAGCTCCGTGTCGACGCCGACCTTCTTGGCCACCTTGGCGGCCTCCAGCGCGTCCTCGAAGAGCTCGCCGTCGACGCCGAGGACCGTCTTGCCGAACATCTGGATGAGGCGGCGGTAGGAGTCCCAGGCGAAGCGGTCGTCGCCGGCCTGCTGGGCGAGACCCTGGACCGACTTGTCGGAGAGCCCGATGTTCAGGACCGTGTCCATCATGCCGGGCATGGAGAACTTCGCGCCGGAACGGACCGACACGAGCAGGGGGTCGTCGGCCTGGCCGAGCTTCTTGCCCATGCTCGCCTCGAGCGCCTTGAGGTGTGCACTCACCTCGTCACGCAGTGCCGCGGGCTCCTCGCCGCTGTCGAGGTACGTCTTGCACGCCTCGGTGGTGATCGTGAAGCCCGGAGGGACGGGAAGGCCCAGGTTGGTCATCTCGGCGAGGTTCGCGCCCTTGCCGCCCAGGAGGTCCTTGAGGTCCTTGTTGCCCTCGGTGAAGTCGTAGACGAACTTCGCGTCCCCGACGCCGTTGTCGCCGCTCTCGGCTACGTGGGGATCTTTGTTTTCCGACACGAGTCTCGACTCCTCGACGTCGCGGTGGCTGCCCTGACGGCGAGGAACATACCCAGATCGAAGGCACCTGGGTACGTCCACTTGCACGTCATGCGCCTGTAACCACCCGTCCGCCACGCGATCGAAAGTCAAGGCTTGGCAAGCGGCCGGGGCGGGATGTTTTCACTTCTTGAACGAGCGAGCGCTCACGCACCAACAAATTCGCTCACCTGAGCACTCCCCGGCACGCCCGAGTTCAATCGATGAACGATCATGGGGTGGCACTGAGTGCCACTCCTTAGGGAAGTGCAGTCGCTCAAGATCCGCTCATCTGAGCATCACCCCGATCAGAGGTGGCGAGAATCACGCCGGAAGGACGGCCGGAATTTCATCATGCGGACCACGACGCGGACCC
Source organism: Streptomyces sp. NPDC059668 (assembly GCF_042734135.1). NCBI lineage: Bacteria > Bacillati > Actinomycetota > Actinomycetes > Kitasatosporales > Streptomycetaceae > Streptomyces > Streptomyces sp. NPDC059668. The sequence continues at coordinate 140,320 of NZ_JBHWEL010000012.1, forward strand.
GACACACGGACGTCACAGGACGCCGGCACCGGCCGCGGAGTCTCACACGCCCAGCGCCGCCAGCCGCTCCTCGGCCCGCTCCGGCGCGTACAGGTACTCCACGACCAGCGCCCCGGCGCCGACCAGCCCGGCCCGCTCGCCGAGCCTCGACGTCACCACGTCCAGATGAGCGGTGGAGCGGGGCAGCGCCCGCTGGTAGAGCAGCTCGCGCACGCCCGTGAGGAACGGGGTTCCCGCCAGGTCCCCGGCGATCATCAGAACCCCTGGGTTGAGCAGGGTCACGACGGTCGCGAGGACGTCCCCGACCTGCCGCCCCGCCTCCCGCGCCAGCGCCATGGCCTCCGGGTGACCGGCCGCCAGCAGGTCCCGCACGTCCGAGCCGGAGGCGGCCGGCACTCCGGACTCCGCGAGCCGCCGCGCCACCGCGCCACCGCTCGCGACGGCCGCCAGACACCCGTACGACCCGCACCGGCACAGCGCGTCCGCGCCGACCCGGATGTGCCCTATGTCGCCGGCGCCTCCGTCGACACCCCGGTAGACGGACCCGCCGACGACCATGCCCGCGCCGATACCGGTGGAGACCTTGACCAGGGCGAACGCCGAGCAGTCCGGGTACCCGGTGCGCTGTTCGCCGTACGCCATCAGGTTGGCGTCGTTGTCGACGAGGACGGGGACCCCGGTGCCGCCGCCCGCGTGCTCCGCGAAGGCGCGTGCCAGGCGCCCCCGGATGTCGTATCCGTCCCAGCCGGGCATGATCGGCGGCTGCACGACCCGGCCGGTCTCGCTGTCGACCGGCCCCGGCACCGCCAGCCCCATCCCGCACACCGAACCGGCGGACTGCCCGGCCTTCTCCAGCAGTTCGGCGAACCAGCCGCCCAGTTCACCGAGGACGGCGTCCGGGCCGTCCTCGATGCGCAGCGCGCCGTGGCGCTCGGCCTGGATCTCCCCGGTCAGCGAGACCACGGCGGCCCGGCCGTGCCGGGTGTCGAGGTCGGCGGCGAGGACGACGGCGTGCGCGTCGTCGAACTCCAGGGTGATGGAGGGGCGCCCGCCCAGCGGTGAGTCCACCGGGCCGCCCGCCCCCTCACGCAGCCAGCCCGCGCGGAAGAGCCGGTCGAGGCGCTGACCGACCGTGGCCCGCGACAGACCGGTGGCCTGCTGCAGCGCGCCGCGCGTCGTGGCACGGCCGCTGCGCACCAGTTCGAGCAGATCTCCGGCGCTTGCCTGGTTCCCGGCCCTCATGGCCTCCGCCGCCCTTCCGTCGTGCCGGTCATGCCCTACCCCTTGCGTTCCCCAACTCTGCATTACATATTGAGTTTTGCGTGTTAAATAGGCGTAACCCTACGGTACCCAGTGCCGAACCGGCCGGCCGGACGTCTTCGGGGAGACCTGAGTGGACAGCACTTCCCAACTCACCATCCGCCGCACGGGAATCACCACCCCCGTGCGCACCTCGGGCTCCCCCGCCCCGCCCGGCTCGCGCGAGATCACCCACTCCGCCGCCGACGTATACGATCCCGTCCGGTCCGCCGGCTCACTGCGGCTCAGGGCCGCCCACGTGCTCGAGGGCAACTGGACGGGAACGTCCACCGTCCCCTCGCGCGGCCTGTATCCGCACCAGTGGTCCTGGGACTCGGCCTTCATCGCGATCGGGCTGCGCCACGTGTCCCCCCTGCGGGCACAGACGGAACTGGAGACCCTGCTCGGCGCCCAGTGGGGTGACGGCCGGATTCCGCACATCGTGTTCAACCCCTCCGTCCCGCTCGACGCGTACTTCCCGAGCCCCGACTTCTGGCGCTCCTCGACCGCGGGGCGCGCCGCGGGCGCCCCGCGCACCGTACAGACGTCGGGCATCGTGCAGCCACCGGCGCACGCGTTGGCCGCCTGGCTGGTGCACCAGGCCGACCCCGGCCTGTCCCGGGCGCGGTCCTTCCTGCCCCGGGTGTATCCCCGCCTCGCGGCCTGGCACCGCTATCTGCTGCACCACCGTGACCTGGGCGGCGGCGGGCTCGCCTCCGTGGTCCACCCGTGGGAGCAGGGCATGGACAACAGCCCCTGCTGGGACGCCCCGCTCGGCCGGATCGCCCCGGCCCCGCCGCGCACCTTCCGGCGCGCCGACCTCGACCACGGGTCCGCCGAGGACCGCCCGACGGATCTCGACTACGGGCGGTACGTGCGGCTCGCGACCGACTACCGGGACGGCGGGTACGCCGACGGGATCGGGACGGGGGCCGGGGCCGGGGCGGGCCGATTCGCCGTCGAGGACCCGGCGTTCAACGCGCTGCTGATCGCCTCCGAGCACGCGCTCGCGGCCATCGCCCGGGAACTCGGCGCGGCGGGCACGGCGCGGCACGCACGCGCGGAGCGCCTGACGGCGGCCCTGGTGGAGCGGCTGTGGGACCCGGCCGAGGGGATGTTCTTCTGCCGGGACGTGTTCGGCGGGAGCGATGGCGAGGAAGAGCGCGAGAGCGGTGCTCACCGGACGGAGCAGAGCTCACGGAACGGTGACCGCACTCCGGAGCCGTGCTTAGAGAGCGGTGACCGCGGAACGGAGCGGTGCTCACAGAAGGGTGACGGCACTTCGGAGCCGCGCTCACAGAGCGGTGCTCACGGAGCAGAGCGGTGCTCACGGAACGGTGACCGCGCCGCGCGGCGCTCTCCAAGTGGCGCGCTGATCCCCGAGCGCAGTGTCGCCGGGCTCCTCCCGCTCATCCTTCCCGCGCTGCCCCGCGACATCGCCACCGCCCTCGTCCGCACCGCGGCCGGCCCGCACTTCGGGCTCGGCGGGGTCGCCCGGCTCGTGCCCAGCTACGACCTGACCGGGCACGCCTTCGACCCGCGCCGCTACTGGCGTGGGCCGGCCTGGTTCAACACCAACTGGCTGCTGGTACGCGGGCTGCGACTGCACGGGGAGCACGGTCGCGCGCAGGAGCTGCGCTCGGCCCTGCTGGAGACGGCGGACGCGTCCGGGTTCGCGGAGTACGTGGACCCGTACACCGGCGAGGCCTGCGGAGCACTCGGCTTCAGCTGGACGGCCTCGCTCACGCTGGACCTGCTGCACGAGCCCTCAGGGGCGGACCAGGTCGTGTCCCGTCCGGGGCACGACGCGTTCGACACGGCACAGGGCGCGGCCCCGCACGGCACACCGCCGGACGGCACGGCGCCGCGCAGTTCATTCGAGACGGGCGCCCAGGGAGGGGACCGGGGATGACGGACCGGCATCATCTGCTCGTGCACGGTGGGACGTTCGCCGCCGTGGGCGACGGCGGGGACATCAGCGGAGTGCGGGGCGGCAGCTCGCCGAACGGGCTGTTCGTACGGGACGCGCGGCACCTCAGCCGCTGGCAGCTGACCGTGGACGGCGCGGTGCCCGAGGCGCTGACGCCGGTCTCGGACGGCGACACGGCGCGCTGTGTGCTCGTCCCGCGCGGCGGCCGCAACGAACCGCCCGCGTACACGCTCTTCCGTGAACAGGCCGTCACCGACGGCGCGTTCGTGGAAGCCCTGCGCGTCACCAGCAACCGTCCGGCGCCCACGACCGTGCGTGTCGCGCTCACCGTGGACGCCGACTTCACGGACCAGTTCGAGCTGCGCTCCGACCACCGCACGTACAGCAAGACCGGCGCCGTACGAGGGCGCCGGATCCTGGACGACGGGGTGGAGTTCAGCTACCAGCGCGGGGAGTGGCGGTCCCGTACGACGGTCACCTCCGAGCCGCCGCCGGACGGGGTCGAGGAGACGGGCACGGGCGCCCGGCGCCTCGTCTGGACCCTGGACCTCCCGCCGCACGCCTCGGCGGATCTGTCGCTGCGCGTCGCGGCGCGTCCGCACGGCGCGCTCAAGGAGCCGGAGGTGCCCCTCTCCCCCACCGCGGCGAACGAGCGGCTGCTCGCGCTGGAGGACGAGTTCGCGGAGGGCGTGCCCTTCCCGACCGGCTGGCCGGAGCTGGCCGCGGCCTGCGCGCGCGGTCTGTCCGACCTCGCGGTGCTCCAGGTCCCGGCGACCGGCCCGGACGGCGAGGAGCTGCGGGTGCCGGCCGCCGGGGTCCCCTGGTTCCTCACGCTGCTGGGCCGGGACGCCCTGCTCACCTCGCTGTTCGCGCTTCCCTACCGTCCCCGGCTCGCCGCCGCCACGCTGCCCGCGCTCGCCGCGACCCAGGCGGTCGAGGTGGGGGCGGGCGCGGTGGCCCAGCCTGGCAAGATCGTGCACGAGGTGCGGCACGGCGAGCTCGCGCACTTCGGGCAGGTGCCGTACGGGAGGTACTACGGGTCGGTGGACGCCACGCCGCTGTTCCTGGTGCTGCTCGGCGCGTACACCGAGCAGACCGGTGACGTGGCCCTGGCCCGGCGGCTGGAGTCGCACGCCCGCGCGGCGATCGGCTGGATGCTGGACCACGGCGGCCTGACCTCGTGCGGCTATCTCGTCTACCGCGCGGACGGCGGCGGTCTCGCCAACCAGAACTGGAAGGACTCCCCGGGCGCGATCTGCTCGGCGGACGGCAGCCGTCCCAGCGGCCCGGTGATGGCGGCGGGCGCGCAGGGATACGCGTACGACGCGCTGCGCCGCACCGCCCAGCTGTCCCGTACGGTCTGGGGCGACGAGGTCTACGCGGCCCTTCTGGAACAGGCCGCCGGTGATCTCCGCGACCGTTTCCAGCGGGACTTCTGGATGGGTGAACAGGCCTTCCCGGCGCTGGCGTTGGACGGTGACGGCCGGCAGGTCGACGCGCTCGCCTCGGACGCGGGCCATCTGCTGTGGTCCGGTCTCCTGGACAAGGAGTACGGCGAGCTGGTCGGCCGGCGGCTGCTGGAGCCGGACTTCTTCTCGGGCTGGGGCGTACGCACGCTGGCCGCCGGTCAGGGTGCGTACCACCCGCTGTCGTACCACCGCGGTTCGGTCTGGCCGCACGACAACGCGCTGATCACGCTGGGGCTGGCCCGCTACGGCCTGCACGACGAGGCCCGCACGGTCGCCCACGCCCTGGTCGACGCGGCCACGGCGGCCGGCCACCGGCTTCCCGAGGTCCTCGCGGGTTACGGCCGCGCCGCGCACGCGGAGCCGGTGCCCTACCCGCACGCGTGCGTACGGGAGTCGAGGTCGGCGGCGGCGCCGCTGGCGCTGCTGACCGCGGTGGGGGGAGCCTGACGGGGCTCAGGGGGCGCCCATGGCGTCCCGGGCCGTCCCGGACCGTCACGGCGAACCGCTCCAGCGTGTGGCGGAAGGCCGCGTGGGCCTGGTCGAAGCGTTCGTGGGCGCCCGGGTCGCCCCGGGTCACGTGCCACGGCGCCCCGTCGGCACTCTCCGTCGCCTACCTGCGGGCGGTGGCCGCCTCGGCGGCCGGGACCGGGCCCTCCAGGACGACGACCCGGAGACCCGGTCAGCCGCCGGACGTGTCCAGTTCGGCGTCCTCGCTGATGCCCGCGCAGTCGTACGGGTCCTTCAGCCAGCCGTCCGGCAGGACGACCCGGTTGTTGCCCGAGGTGCGGCCACGGGGGCCGTCGGCACCGGTCGGCCACGACTGGTCGAGGTCCAACTCGGCGAGTCCGTCGGCGAGTTCGGCCAGCGACGAGGTGATCGCGAGGCGCTTGCGCATGTCGGAACCGACCGCGAAGCCCTTCAGGTACCAGGCCACGTGCTTGCGGAAGTCGATGACGCCGCGGGCCTCGTCGCCGATCCACTCGCCGAGCAGGGTGGCGTGCCGGACCATGACGGCGGCGACCTCACGGAGGGTCGGGCGGCCGCCGTGTCCGTCGAGGCCTTCGGCCCGGCCGTCCGTACGGCCTTCGAAGGCGGCCACCAGGTCGGCGAAGAGCCACGGCCGGCCGAGGCAGCCGCGCCCGACCACGACGCCGTCGCAGCCGGTCTCGCGCACCATCCGCAGCGCGTCCTCGGCGGACCAGATGTCGCCGTTGCCGAGGACGGGGATCTCGGGCACGTGCTCCTTGAGCCGCGCGATGGCGTCCCAGTCCGCGGTGCCGCCGTAGTGCTGCGCGGCGGTGCGGCCGTGCAGCGCGATGGCCGTCACGCCCTCCTCGACGGCGATCCGGCCGGCGTCCAGGAAGGTGATGTGGTCGTCGTCGATGCCCTTGCGCATCTTCATCGTGACGGGCAGGTCCCCGGCGCCGCTCACGGCCTCCCGCAGGATCGCCCGCAGCAGGTTGCGCTTGTAGGGGAGGGCGGAGCCGCCTCCCTTGCGCGTCACCTTCGGCACCGGGCAGCCGAAGTTCAGGTCGATGTGGTCGGCGAGGTCCTCCTCCGCGATCATGCGGACGGCCTTGCCGACGGTCGCCGGGTCCACGCCGTACAGCTGGATCGAGCGCGGCTGCTCGCTCGCGTCGAAGCGGATCAGCTGCATGGTCTTCTCGTTGCGCTCGACCAGCGCCCGCGTGGTGATCATCTCGCTGACGAACAGTCCCTTGCCGCCGCTGAACTCCCTGCACAGGGTGCGGAAGGGCGCGTTCGTGATCCCGGCCATGGGGGCCAGGACGACGGGTGGCTGGACGGTGTGGGGGCCGATCGACAGCGGGGCGGCGGGGGCGAGGACGGTCGTGGACATTCCCCCATTGTCGCGTACGGGAGCGAGTGCCGTGACAGTGGCCGGCGACACCGCACGCACGCGCGGCGGACGTCGAGGACGTGCGTGACCGCCGTCACCGGATAGGGCGAGGGTCATTAGTTAGACGCACTATCGAAGCGGGCGTAGGCTTGTGGAATGCCCGAGCTCACCCCACGCCACCGCCTCCTGGTGCTCGCGATCTGCTGCATGAGCCTGCTGATCGTGAGCCTGGACAACACGGTGCTGAACGTCGCCCTGCCCTCGATGCAGAAGGAACTGCACGCGAGCGTCGCCGGTCTCCAGTGGACGATCGACGCGTACACGCTGGTCCTCGCGTCGCTGCTGATGCTCGCGGGTTCGACCGCCGACCGCATCGGTCGCCGCCGGATCTTCAAGGCGGGCCTGGTGATCTTCACCGTCGGCTCGGTGCTGTGCTCCCTCGCCCCGAACCTCGAATCACTGGTCGCCTTCCGCATGGTGCAGGCGGTCGGCGGTTCGATGCTGAACCCGGTGGCGATGTCGATCATCACCAACACCTTCACGGACCCGCGCGAGCGCGCCCGCGCGATCGGGGCCTGGGGCGCCGTGGTCGGCATATCGATGGCCGCGGGCCCGCTGGTCGGCGGACTCCTGGTGGACTCGGTCGGCTGGCGCTCGATCTTCTGGATCAATCTCCCGGTGGGCCTCGCCGCCCTCCTGCTCACCTGGCGGTACGTCCCGGAGTCCCGCGCCCCGAAGGCCCGCCGTCCCGACCCGGTCGGCCAGCTCCTCGTCATCGCGCTGCTCGGCTCCCTGACGTACGCGATCATCGAGGCGCCCAGTTCCGGCGTCGCCAGGACCACCGTGTTCGGCGTGATCGCCGTCGCCGCCCTGCTCGGCCTGCTGTGGTACGAACCCCGGCGCGCCGAACCCCTCATCGACCTGCGCTTCTTCCGGTCGGCGCCGTTCAGCGGGGCCACGGTCATCGCCGTCAGCGCGTTCGCGGCGCTCAGCGGCTTCCTGTTCCTCTCGACGCTCTATCTTCAGAACGTGCGCGGTCTGGACGCGCTGCACGCGGGTCTGTGGATGCTGCCCATGGCGGCGATGTGCTTCGTGTGCGCGCCGCTGTCCGGGCGGCTGGTGGGCAGCCGGGGGCCGCGGCTGTCGCTGCTGATCGCGGGGGTCGCGACCACCGCGAGCGGGCTGCTGTTCGCCGCCTTCGAGGCCGAGACGTCGAACGTCACTCTTGTCATCGGCTACCTCCTGTTCGGCCTCGGCTTCGGCTTCGTCAACGCGCCCATCACCAACACCGCCGTCTCCGGGATGCCCCGCGCCCAGGCCGGTGTCGCCGCGGCCGTCGCCTCGACCAGCCGTCAGATCGGCGGCACCCTGGGCGTCGCCGTGGTCGGCGCGGTCCTCGCCTCCGGCATCCACGCCTCCGCGTACCGGGAGACGTTCGTCTCGGCCGCCCGCCCCGGCTGGTGGATCCTGACCGGCTGCGGTCTCGCCGTCCTCGTCCTGGGCGCCCTGACCAGCGGACGCTGGGCACGCGGCACCGCCGAACGCACGGCGAGGCAGCTGGCACCCGCGGAGGCGGAGACGCGCGAACCGGTGGCCGCCCGCTCCCAGGACGCGCCCGCGACCTGAGCGCTTCAGAAGGCCCGGGAGGTACCGACCCCCCGGGCCGCCTCCGTCTCCGTCTCCGCCTCCGCCGCCCGCGCGATCTCGTACAGCCTCTCCAGCCCCTCACGGCTCGACTCGTCGGTGGGCGCGTACGTCACCATCCGGGCACCCAGGTCGGGGGCGAGCCACAGGTCGGTGTGGTCGAGGGTGAGGAGCCCGACGTAGGGGTTCAGGAACTGCTTGGTCTTGCTGCGGGAGCCGCCGAACACCTCGTACCGCTCCCAGATCTCGCGGAACTCCGCCGACTCCGTCCGCAATCGCTTGACCAGCATCTTCCAGGCGGGCTCGCCCAGATGCCCGGCCATCGAGGCGCGCAGCTTGGCGGCCATCATGCGCATGGTCTCGTCCAGGAGCACGATCGACCTGCGCCACTCCTCGTGGGTGTAGACGAGGACCATGCAGTTGCGGTCCTCGGGCGCCACCGCGTCCAGGTCGCTCATCATCAGCCGGGCGTAGGTGCGGTTGTACGCCAGGATGTCGTACCGGCTGTTCTGGATGCAGGCCGGGACCGGCTCCAGCTGGGTCAGCATGTGGCGCAGTGCCGGGGTGAGGGTCGGGCACCGCGCGGCGGGCGTCGGGTCGACGGCACCGGCCAGCTGGAAGAGGTGGGCGCGCTCGCTGGAGTCCAGCAGCAGGGTGCGGGCCAGCGCGTCGAGGACCTGTTCGGAGACCTGGATGTCGCGGGCCTGTTCGAGCCAGGTGTACCAGGTGACGCCGACGGCCGAGAGCTGGGCGACCTCCTCGCGGCGCAGTCCCGGGGTGCGCCGGCGGCGGCCACGGGGCAGTCCGACCTGCTCGGGCGTGATGCGCTCGCGCCGGTTGCGCAGGAACGCGGCGAGTTCGTGCCGCCGGATCGCGCTTCCGCGCGGGGCGGCCCCGGCGGCGGCCGGCCCCGGGGTGGTGATCGTCTCCCGCACCATCGTCGTCATGTCTCCAGACTGCCGTCCACCGGAACCTGTTGCCAGGTAGTGCCTCTACCAGGATAAGGAGACTCTGGTACCAGCCTGTGGGCGGGACGAAGCTCTTTACGTGACCGAAACCGGAACCCTGACCACACCCGTCCGATCACCGTCCGCACCGCCCCTGCTCAGTGGCCTCGGACTCTTCACCGTGCTGCTCGGTGCGGCACTCCCGCTCATCGACTTCTTCATCGTCAACGTGGCCCTCCCGACCATCGGCCGGGACCTGAACGCGAGCGAGGCCGTCCTCGAACTCGTCGTCGCCGGGTACGGGGTCTCGTACGCCGTCCTGCTCGTCCTGGGGGGCCGGCTCGGCGACCTCTTCGGGCGGCGGCAGCTCTTCCTCGGGGGCATGGCGGCCTTCGGCCTGACCTCGCTGGCGTGCGGACTCGCGCCCAGTGCCTGGACGCTGGTCGCGGCCCGTGTCGCGCAGGGCGCGGCGTCCGCCGCGATGCTGCCCCAGGTGCTCGCCACCATCCAGTCCGCGACCGCGGGGACCCGCCGCGCCAAGGCCATGGGCCTGTACGGCGCGACGGCCGGCCTCTCCATGGTGGCCGGGCAGATACTCGGCGGCCTCCTGGTCGCCGCGGACATCGCGGGCACCGGCTGGCGCGCGGTGTTCCTCGTGAACGTCCCCGTCGTAATCCTCGGCCTGGTCCTGGCCGCGCGGGCGGTGCCCGAGACCCGCTCGCAGCACCCGGAGCCGATCGACACCCCCGGCACCGTCCTGCTCGCGCTGTCGCTGCTCACGCTCCTGGCCCCGCTGACCGAGGGCCGCGCGGCGGGCTGGCCGCTGTGGACCTGGCTGTCGCTGGCCCTGTTCCCCCTGGTCGCCGCGGCGTTCTACTTCGTCGAGCGCCGGGAGGACCGGGCGGGCCGCACTCCGCTGGTGCCGCCGAGCCTGTTCGCGCTGACCTCTCTGCGCCGGGGCCTGATCATGATCGTGCCGTTCTCGATCGGCTTCAGCGGCTTCATGTTCGTGATCGCGGTGGCGCTGCAGCGGGGCGCGGGCCTCGGTCCGGTCGCGGCCGGGCTGGCACTCGCCCCGATGGCCGTGGTCTTCTTCTTCACCTCCCTCTGCGGGCCGCGGCTGATCGCCCGCTTCGGCACCCGGGTCGTCACCGCGGGCGGCCTGATCCAGACGGTGGGTGTGGCCCTCATCGCGCTGACCGCGTGGCGGTCCTGGCCGGACCTCGGGGTGTGGGAGCTGCTCCCGGGCGCGGCGGTCGCCGGTGCGGGGCAGGCGCTCCAGTTGCCGGTGCTCATCCGGATCATCCTCTCCGAGGTACCGGCCGCGCGGGCCGGCGTCGGCAGTGGCGTGATGGCGACCACGCAGCAGTCGGCGCTCGCCGTCGGCGTCGCCACCCTGGGCACCCTGTTCCTGTCCCTCGTCCCGGGCCACGGCATGCGCGACGCCCTGGTGACGACCCTGCTGGTGCAGCTGGCGGGCGTGGCCCTGACGACGGCACTGAGCCTGCGGCTGCCGCGCACGGTCGGCTGACGGCCACCGCGCGGACCGGACGGTGACCGACCGCAGGGTGGCCAACCGGACGGTGACCGACCGCAGGGTGGCCAACCGGACGGTGACCGACCGCAGGGTGGCCAACCGGACGGTGGCCGACCGACCACAGGCGGACGGACGGGGAACGGACCGGCCGGGGGACGCGAGGGGGGGGACGGCCGGGAGCAGATCGAGTGCCGGTCAGCCGGTGACGACGCCGCCCGGTGACGACGCGGCCCGGTGACGGACCGGGCGGCCACGGACCGGACCATGGCCGGCCGGGCCCGTGGCTCACCGGACCACGGTCGGCCCGTTCAGTCGCGGACCAGGCAGAACGGATGCCCGGCCGGGTCCGCGTAGACGTGCCGGCCGCGCCCGTCGGAGACGTCCAGTACGGTCGCGCCCCGCGCCTGGACCTGTTCGCCCGCGACGGCCAGGTCCGGCACGCCGAAGTCCAGGTGGAACTGCTGGGGCCTGCTCGGCTCGGGCCGGCGCGGCGGCTCGTACTCCGACACCCGCTGGAAGGCCAGGACCAGACCGGACGGCGTGTGAAGCGTCGCCCAGCCCTCGTCGAGCGCCCAGCGCCGGTCGGGCCGGTCGACCTCACCGCCGAGCAGTTGCGCGTAGAACCCGGCCAGCCGGTGCGGGTCCGGGCAGTCCAGCACGACGCACTGCAGTCCGGCGGTGACGGGGGCGCTTCCCGGGTCGGCCGGCGGAGCGACCAGCGTCCGCGACTGGCCCGAGCGTCCCAGCGCGTCCGCGACGAACCCGTCGGCCTTCAGCTCCTCGACGAGGCCGCGCAGGAAGCGGACGGTCTCCGGACGGCGGGTCCTGGTCGTGCCGACCGCCTGCCGGATCTGCATGAACCGGTCCTCGATCAGCCGGAGTTCGGGATGCTCCTCGACGTACGCCGTCATGGGCTGCCGGATACCGGCGGCGACCTCCAGCGCCTCGGCGCGGAACACGTCGACCCCTTCGTCCCCGCGTACGACGCTCGCGTGCCGCAGTGTGCGGGCGAGGAAGAGGTCGTAGGCGGACCCGCGCTTCACACCGATCCGTACTCCGGGACGGTCGACGTCGGCGGCGCTCGCGTGGCCCGAGTCGCGGGGCACCGCGTACACGCCCTCGATCACCACGTACGGCTCCGTGAAGGCGACTTCGGCCTCGCGTGCGGGCTCGACGGCCAGGAAGCAGAGATCGGCCCGGCCCTCCGCCATCGCCTCGTAGGACTTGCGGGCCGCGTCGAAGCTGAGGAGTTCCACCGGAAGCCCCAGCCGCGCGCCGATCTCCCGCGCGAGGTCCACGGTGATGCCGGCCGGGGACCGCGAAGTGCCGCGGGCCAGTACCGGATTTCCCAGGTTGATCGAGGCCCGCAGGGTGCCCGTCGGTGCGAGATCCCGCGCGATGGCGGCGGCTTCGGTCGTCATGCAGCGGAGTCTAGGCGGACGGCCCCGGGGCGAATGGCGGGAGTCACACCGGCCAACTAGTACCCGAAGACACCCCGTTGATCTTCTCCATGCTGCACACTCTCTGCTGCACAGGCCTTGCCGGGCAAGCGGAGCGGGAACACCAGGAGGTGTCATGCTGCAGATCAACACGAGCAAGGTGAGCCGCTGGGACCAGCACGGCCGCGAGCACGTCGTCCACGTCCAGCGGACGGGGATGCAGCGCACGATCAGGTGCGGTACCTGCGGCTGGCGCAAGGGCGCGCAGTTCCTGCCGTGGCTGAAGGCGGAGGAGCACCTCGCCGAGGCCCACCAGGCGACGGTGGACCCGACGGAGGGCTGAACGCTCTCCGCCGGGCCCGCCGGGTCCACCGGTCAGGGGCGCAGGCCCCGCAGGACGAGGTCGACGACCGCCGTGAACTCGGCCTCGATGCCCGGCTGTTCCCATTCGCGGGCGTAGGCCGGGTCGTGGAAGCGGTTCGTGGCGTCGAAGAGCGCGCGGGCCGTCGTGGCGGCGTCGCCGTCCACCGCCGCGAAGTCGCCCTCGCGCACCCCCCGGCCGACGATGTCGGTGAGCTGACCGACGAGCTCCAGGACATGTTCCTCGACGACGCTGCTGGTGTCGGCGAGGAGCACCGTGTACGTGGCGAACAGCTCGGGGTCGTCGCCGGCCTTGTGCCGCTTGGCGGCGAAGAGCGCGCCGAACCACTGCCTGAGCGCCTCGGGAGGCGTCTCGTCCGTCGCCCCGACGATCCGGGCCAGCGTCTGCGACGTGCGGTCCAGCCAGCGTTTGGTGACCGCCTCCCGCAGCGCCGCCTTCGTACGGAAGTGGCGGTAGACGCTGCCGTGGCTGACACCGAGCGCGCGGGCCACGTCCACCACGGTGGCCTTGGCCGGGCCGTGGCGGCGCAGCACCTCCTCGGTCACTTCGAGGATGCGCTCGGCGGTCAGGGTCTCGCTGGTCGGTGGTGCCATGACGACGACCGTACCCGGCGGTACCGTCAGCGCTCCGTGCCGAGGTGCGACATCTGCGCCCGCGGGTAGCGGTCGCCCGCGGCGGCGCCGTCCGGCACGGCCTCCCCGATGGCGGTGAGGTCGGCGGGGTCGAGGGTGACGTCCAGGGCGCCCAGCGCTTCCGCCAGCCGCTGCCGGGTGCGGGAGCCGACCAGCGGCACGATGTCCTCGCCGCGCGAGAGCACCCAGGCGATGGCGATCTGGGCGACGGAGACGCCCTTCTGCTCGGCGACCTTGCGCAGCGCCTCGACGAGCGTGAGGTTGTGCCGCAGGTTCTCGCCCTGGAAGCGGGGGCTCATGGCCCGGAAGTCGTTCGCGCCGAGCTGCCGGTCGGCGGTGAAGTGGCCGGAGATCAGGCCGCGGGAGAGCACGCCGTACGCGGTGATCGAGATGCCCAGCTCGCGGGTGGTCGGCAGCACCTCGTCCTCGATGCCCCGGGAGATGAGCGAGTACTCGATCTGGAGGTCGCTGATGGGGGCGGTGGCGGCGGCCCGGCGGATGGTGTCGGCGCCGACCTCGCTGAGGCCGATGTGCCGGACATGACCCTTCTCGACCAGTTCGGCGATCGCGCCGACCGTCTCCTCGATCGGCACGCCGGGGTCGGCCCGGGCGATCCGGTAGACGTCGATGTGGTCCACGCCGAGGCGCTGGAGGGAGTACGCGGCGAAGTTCTTCACCGCGGCGGGGCGGCCGTCGTAGCCGACCCAGCCGCCGTCCGGGTCCCGCAGCGCGCCGAACTTGACGCTGGTCAGGGCCTGCTCGCGCAGGGCCGCGGGGGCGGTGCGGAGGGCTTCGCCGATGAGCATCTCGTTGTGGCCCATGGCGTAGAAGTCGCCGGTGTCCAGCAGCGTCACGCCGGCTTCGAGCGCGGCGTGGACGGTGGCGATCGACTCGGCCCGGTCCGCGTCGCCGTACAGGGCGGACATGCCCATGCAGCCGAGGCCGAGGGCGGAGACCTGAGGGCCGTTCGTTCCGAGGGGACGGGTGCGCATGAAGGTTCCTTGGGTTGGGGGGTGGGTGCCGTACAGGTGACCCGTACCCACCATGACATGACAGCTGACAGATTTCAATATCTGTCAGCTGTCATGTGTCAGTGACTTCATCGACCCCTGAGCCGCCCCCACCACCCGTCGCGCACACCGCTTGCCGCCGCCTCAATTTGGTCCAGACCTATTGACGACAGGTCTGGACCGCGCGCACTGTCATGCATGCGACACGCCCCCTCCGCGTCCCCCCGCTTCCCCCCACTCCAGGAGGCCCCGCATGATCCGCCGGAAGTTGCGCCTGCTCGCCGTCGCGCTGGCGGCCGCCGTCCTCGCCCCTCTGTCGGTCGCCGCCGCCCCCACCGCGTCCGCGGCCGACACCTGCGCCGTGAAGTCCCGTCCCGCCGGCAAGGTCCTCCAGGGCTACTGGGAGAACTGGGACGGCTCGTCCAACGGGGTCCACCCGCCCTTCGGCTGGACCCTGATCACCGACTCCCGTATCGCCGCGCACGGCTACAACGTGCTCAACGCGGCCTTTCCCGTCATCCGGTCCGACGGCACCGCACTGTGGGAGAACGGGATGGACGCGGGCGTGAAGGTCTCGACGCCCGCGGAGATGTGCGCGGCCAAGGCGTCCGGGCAGACGCTCCTGCTGTCCATCGGCGGGGCCGCCGCCGGGATCGACCTCAGCTCCTCCGCCGTCGCGGACAGGTTCGTGTCGACGATCGTGCCCATCCTGCAGAAGTACAACTTCGACGGCATCGACATCGACATCGAGACCGGCCTGGTCGGCAGCGGGAACATCGGCCTGCTCTCCACCTCCCAGGCCAATCTGATCCGCATCATCGACGGCGTGCTGGCCCGTATGCCGGCGAACTTCGGGCTGACCATGGCTCCGGAGACGGCCTACGTCACCGGCGGCAGCATCACGTACGGCTCGATCTGGGGCGCGTATCTGCCGATCGTCAAGAAGTACGCGGACAACGGCCGCCTGTGGTGGCTCAACATGCAGTACTACAACGGCAGCATGTACGGCTGCTCCGGCGACTCGTACTCCGCGGGCACCGTCCAGGGCTTCGTCGCGCAGACGGATTGCCTGAACAAGGGGCTGGTCGTCCAGGGCACCACCGTCAAGGTGCCCTACGACAAGCAGGTTCCCGGCCTGCCGGCCCAGTCCGGGGCGGGCGGCGGCTACATGTCACCGAGCCTCGTCTCCCAGGCCTGGCGCCACTACGGCACCTCGCTCAAGGGCCTGATGACGTGGTCGGTCAACTGGGACGGCTCGAAGAACTGGACGTTCGGGGACAACGTGAAGGCGCTGCAAGGCCGTTGAGACGCCACGAAGCCCCCGCCCCCCGTGGTCACGGGGGGCGGGGGCTTCGTCGTCCGCAGGGCGGCGGCCGGTCGGCCGGTCGCCGGCCACCAGTCACCCGGCGACCGGTCAGCGGCTGATCAGCAGCCGATCAGGCGGGACGCGAGGTAGCCCTCGATCTGGTCCAGCGACACGCGCTCCTGCTTCATCGAGTCACGCTCGCGCACCGTCACCGCGTTGTCCTCGAGGGTGTCGAAGTCGACGGTGACGCAGAACGGCGTGCCGATCTCGTCCTGGCGGCGGTAGCGGCGGCCGATGGCACCGGCGTCGTCGAAGTCGATGTTCCAGTGCTGGCGCAGCGCGGTGGCCAGGCCCTTGGCCTTGGGCGACAGCTCCGGGTTGCGGGACAGCGGGAGGACGGCGACCTTGACCGGCGCGAGCCGCGGGTCGAGGCGCAGCACCGTGCGCTTCTCCATCTTGCCCTTGGCGTTGGGGGCCTCGTCCTCGACGTAGGCGTCGAGGAGGAAGGCCAGCATCGCGCGGCCCACGCCGGCGGCGGGCTCGATGACGTAGGGGGTCCAGCGCTCGCCGGCCTCCTGGTCGAAGTAGGACAGGTCCTGGCCCGACGCCTTGGAGTGCGCGTTCAGGTCGTAGTCCGTGCGGTTGGCGATGCCTTCCAGCTCGCCCCACTCGTTGCCGCCGAACTGGAAGCGGTACTCGATGTCGGCGGTGCGCTTGGAGTAGTGCGAGAGCTTCTCGGCCGGGTGGTCGTACCAGCGCATGTTCTCCTCACGGAGACCGAGGCCGGTGTACCAGTTCCAGCGCTCCTGCATCCAGTACTCCTGCCACTTCTCGTCCTCGCCCGGCTTGACGAAGAACTCCATCTCCATCTGCTCGAACTCGCGGGTGCGGAAGATGAAGTTGCCGGGCGTGATCTCGTTGCGGAAGGACTTGCCCATCTGGCCGATGCCGAACGGCGGCTTGCGGCGGGAAGTCTGCTGCACCGAGGCGAAGTTGGTGAAGATGCCCTGCGCGGTCTCGGGGCGCAGGTAGGCGACGGAGCCGCTGTCCTGCGTGGGGCCGAGGTGGGTCGAGAGCAGGCCCGAGAACTGCTTGGGCTCGGTGAAGGTGCCCTTGTTGCCGCAGTTGGGGCAGTTCAGGTCGGTGAGGCCGTGCTCGGGGAGACGGCCGTGCTTCGCCTCGTAGGCCTCCTCCAGGTGGTCGGCGCGGTAGCGCTTGTGGCAGGAGGTGCACTCGGTGAGCGGGTCGGTGAAGGTCGCGACGTGACCCGACGCGACCCAAACCTCGGTGGCCAGGATCACCGACGAGTCGAGGCCGACGACGTCCTCACGGGAGGTGACCATGTAGCGCCACCACTGACGCTTGATGTTCTCCTTGAGCTCGACGCCGAGCGGGCCGTAGTCCCAGGCGGCGCGCTGTCCGCCGTAGATCTCACTACAGGGGAAAACGAAGCCACGGCGCTTGCTCAGGCTGACGATGGTGTCGATCTTGTCGGCGGCCACGATGCTCTCTTCAGTACGACGGACGGCGCGAATGATTCAGGTTACCGGCGCGGCCCACCCTCGTATCAAATCGGTTCGGTGGCCACCCCCCTCGCCCCGTCGTTCACCGAGGACTTACCGAGGGCTTGTTGACAATCGTTTCCAAGTTTGTTGAAAATGAGTGTCATGAACGTACGACGACGCCTCATATCCGGGTCCGCCGCGCTGGCGGCCACCACCCTCGGTCTCGGCACCCTCTCCGGCTGCTCGGGCTCCGCGGCGGCCGACGGCGGGAGCGGCGGGAAACTCGACGTCGTGGCGTCGTTCTACCCGATGCAGTTCCTCGCCGAGCAGATCGGCGGGCCGCACGTGCACGTGACGAGCCTGACCGAGCCCGGCCAGGAGCCGCACGACCTGGAGATCAGCGTCCGGCAGACCGTGCGGCTCGAGAAGGCGGACGCCATCGTCTACCTCAAGGGCCTCCAGCCGGCCGTCGACACCGCCGTCGCCCAGTCCGGGGTCGGCACGAAGATCGACGCCGCGTCGCTGACCAGGCTGGAGAAGCACGGCAACGAGGTCGGCGGGCACGCCGCCGCCCACGACGAAAGCGACGGCGAGGAGACCGGGGCCACCGACCCGCACATCTGGCTCGACCCGGCGAAGTACGCCGAGGTCGCCCAGGGCGTCGGCAAGGGCCTGGAGAAGGCCGACCCCGGGCACGCCGCCGACTACCGGAAGAACACCGCCGCGCTGGTCGAGAAGCTGGGGGCCCTGAACACCCGGTTCGCCGACGGGCTGCGGAACACCAGGACCAAGACCTTCATCACCACCCACGCCGCCTTCGGCTACCTCGCCGAGCGCTACGGCCTGACCGAGGAGGCCATCAACGGCCTCGACCCGGAGTCGGAGCCCAGCGCGAACCGCGTGAAGGAGCTTGAGAGGATGGCGAAGGCCGACGGTGTCTCGACGGTCTTCTACGAGACGCTCGTCAGCGACAAGACCGCGAAGACCATCGCCGGCGACGCGAAGCTGGGCACGGACGTCCTCGACCCGATCGAGGGCATCACCGGGAAGTCCCGGGGCGAGGACTACTTCCAGGTCATGGAGTCCAACCTGAAGGCGCTGCAGAAGGCTCTGGGCGCCAAGTGATCCCTACGGAGGACGGCATGACGACCGAGTCCGTCATATCCCTGCGCGGTGTCACCGCCGAACTGGGCTCGCGCCCCGTCCTGCGCGGCATCGATCTCACCGTGCACCGCGGCGAGGTCGTCGCGCTGCTCGGCGCGAACGGCTCCGGCAAGTCGACCGCCGTGCGCAGCGTCATCGGCCAGGTCGCGGTCAGCGGGGGCGAGATCGAGCTCTTCGGTACACCGCGGCACCGCTTTCGCGAGTGGCGGCGCGTGGGGTACGTCCCGCAGCGCACGACCGCGGCCGGCGGCGTGCCCGCCACGGTCACCGAGATCGTCGCCTCCGGCCGGCTGTCCCGGGCCCGCTTCGGCGTGCTGCGCCGGGCCGACCACGAGGCCGTACGCCACGCCCTGGAGCTCGTCGGCATGGCGGACCGCGCCAAGGACTCCGTGAACGCGCTCTCCGGCGGCCAGCACCAGCGGGTGCTGATCGCCCGCGCGCTGGCCTCCGAGCCCGAACTGCTGATCATGGACGAGCCGATGGCCGGCGTCGACCTGGCGAGCCAGGAGGTACTGGCGCGGACGCTCAGGCAGCAGGTCGCGGCCGGCACGACGGTCCTGCTCGTCCTGCACGAACTCGGCCCGCTGGAGCCGCTGATCGACCGCGCGGTCGTCCTGCGCGACGGCTGCATCCTGCACGACGGGCCGCCCCCGGCCGCGGTGGGCCAGCACGCCCTGCCCGGCCACGACCACGTACACCCGCACACGGCTCACGACGCCGAACCGATCCGGACGGGACTGCTGAGCTGATGGAGATCCTCGACTACACCTTCATGCAGCGGGCGCTGCTCGCCGCCGTCCTGGTGGGCATCACCGCCCCCGCCGTCGGCATCTACCTCGTCCAGCGCCGCCAGGCCCTGATGGGCGACGGGATCGGCCACGTGGCGATGACGGGCGTCGGCCTCGGCTTCCTGCTGTCGGCCAACCCCGTGTGGATGGCGACGGCCGTCTCGGTGCTGGGCGCCGTGATCATGGAGCTGATCCGCTGGTACGGCAGGACACGCGGCGACATCGCGCTGGCCATGCTCTTCTACGGCGGCATGGCGGGCGGCGTCATGTTCATCAACCTCGCGCCGGCCGGCTCGAACGCCAACCTCACCTCGTACCTCTTCGGCTCGCTCTCGACGGTCAGCGAGTCCGACGTGACGGCGATCTGCCTGCTGGCGGCCTTCGTGGTGCTGGTCACCGTGGGCCTGCGCCGGCAGCTGTTCGCGGTCAGCCAGGACGAGGAGTTCGCGCGGGTGACGGGACTGCCGGTGCGCGCGCTGAACCTGCTCACCGCGGTCACGGCGGCGGTCACGGTGACGGTCGCCATGCGTGTCGTCGGCCTGCTGCTGGTGAGCGCGCTGATGGTGGTCCCGGTCGCGGCGGCACAGCAGCTCAGCCGCAGCTTCGTCGCCACCTTCGTGATCGCCGTGGTGATCGGGGTGAGCGTGACGATCGGCGGGACGGTGACCTCGTTCTACCAGGACGTGCCGCCCGGTGCGACGATCGTTCTGCTGACCATCGGCGCGTTCATCGCGCTGACCGTGCTGGCGACACCGCTCGCCCGGCGCCGGGCGCGGGCCGCGGCGGCCGCACAGACGCCCGGGGACCCGGCGGAGTGCGTGATTCCGGCCGGCCGCGCCCCGGAACGCAAGGTCGGCGTCTGACCACGGACAGTCCGGACTGGCACAATGGCCGGGCAAGGGCAGACGTGAGGAGGCAACGGTGACTACCGCTGGATCGCCCGTTCGGGGCCGCTCCACCCGCCAGCGCGGCCCCCGGGGGGGGGCGCGCGGGGGGGGGGGGGCGGTGCGCCCCGCCCCCGCGCGCCCCCGCCAGCGCACGCCCCAAGGGGGCGCCGGCGGGGGGGCCCCCCCGGGGGTGTTG
>NZ_JBHWEL010000012.1:160322-172553 GCF_042734135.1 Streptomyces sp. NPDC059668
GATGGTTTTTGTTTATAAGACACTGCGTGTGGAGCCACCGGTTACAACGGCTGGAGCGCCCGTTGGGGGCCGCCCCCCCCGCCAGCGCGCCGCGGTGGGGGGGGCGCTCGACGAGGTGGACGAGTTCCGCAGCGCGCAGGAGCTCCACGACATGCTCAAGCACAAGGGTGACTCCGTCGGGCTCACCACCGTGTACCGCACACTGCAGAACCTCGCCGACGCCGGTGAGGTGGACGTGCTGCGCACGTCCGACGGCGAGTCCGTCTACCGCCGTTGCTCCAGCGGCGAGCACCACCACCACCTCGTCTGCCGCGTCTGCGGCAAGGCGGTCGAGGTGGAGGGGCCCGCCGTCGAGAAGTGGGCCGAGGCGATCGCGGCGGAACACGGCTATGTGAACGTCGCGCACACCGTGGAGATCTTCGGCACCTGCGCGGACTGCGCCGCGGCGAACACCTGAACCCCGGAGGGGATCAGACGCGCGTCAGGTTGCGGTCGAGGATCGCCCGCAACCGGTCCACGTCCTCGGGAACACGCACGGCGCGCTTGGGCAGCACCGTGAAACCGACGGCGTTCCGGTCGGGGCTGATCATGACGAAGACGTCCGCCGTCTCCCGGTAGCGGGGCTGCGCGGCCCAGTTGAGCGCCGTGGTGGCGTTGTCCCTGCGCACCGTCACCCCGGCGTCCGTGACGGTCACGCGGAACGTGCCCTGGCGCTCCGCGAGCCGGTGGAACTGGCGGGCCGTGAGCCAGGGCGACAGCAGTATCAGCGGCGCGAACACGACGAGCCAGATCGCGGGATACCACGACGCGTCCTGTCCGGCCAGCGCGAGCGCGGCCTCCAGCGCGACCACGACGGCCGCGCCGCCCAGGATCCAGTACTGCCGCCTGCCCGCCTTGCTGACGCCTCTGCGCGCCCTCAGTGCCGCCGACAGGTCCGCGACGGTCGGCCGGTACTCCAGCTCGACGGCATCCGCCCCGTGCTCCCGCGGCTCCTGCGACTCCGGCGGCTGTTCCGGCGACTCCTGCCGCCGCACGACGCCCTGGTCCTCGACCACGGCCCCTCCCCAGTTCGGTGGTGATGAGCCGTGATCGTAACGCCCGCCGCGGACAACGCCGTCAGTGGCGGGTACGGCGCCACGGGCGGCGGGTACTACGACCCGTCGCCCCTCATGTCCCGCTCCATCGCGAGCAGTTCCTCGTTCGGGACGGCGCCGCCGAAGCGGCGGTCGCGCTGGGCGAACTCCACGCAGGCACGCCACAGGTCACGGCGGTCGAAGTCCGGCCACAGGACGTCCTGGAAGACCATCTCGGCGTAGGCGCTCTGCCAGAGCAGGTAGTTGGAGGTCCGCTGCTCGCCGCTGGGCCGCAGGAAGAGGTCCACGTCCGGCATGTCCGGGTAGTACATGTACTTCGCGAAGGTCTTCTCCGTGACCTTGTCCGGGTCGAGCCGGCCCGCCCGCACGTCCTCCGCGAGAGCCTGCGCCGCGTCCGCGATCTCCGCACGGCCGCCGTAGTTCATGCAGAAGTAGAGAGTGAGCCGGTCGTTGTCCTTGGTCTGCTCCTGGGCGATCTGGAGCTCCTTGGCGACCGACTTCCACAGCTTGGGCATCCGGCCCACCCAGCGCACCCGGATGCCGAGCGCGTCGAGCTGGTCACGCGTCTTGCGGATGAAGTCACGGTTGAAGTTCATCAGGAAGCGCACCTCGTCGGGCGAACGCTTCCAGTTCTCGGTGGAGAACGCGTACAGGGAGATCGCCCCGACCCCGGCCTCGATCGCGCCCTGCAGCACGTCCAGCACCCGCTCGGCGCCCATCTTGTGGCCCTCGGTGCGGGGCAGCCCGCGCTCCTTGGCCCAGCGGCCGTTCCCGTCCATGACGATCGCCACGTGGTTGGGGACCAGCTCGCCCGGGAGCTTGGGCGCACGGGCACCCGACGGGTGCGGCTCCGGCGTCTCGTACTCGCGGCGCTGGCGCCCCAGGAACCCGCGTACCACCATGTGTCTCTCGTCTCCCTAAGTCTTGCGTCTGTTGCCCTGCGTCACTTCTCGACGTACCGCAGTGAGCGCAGCCCGCGCTCCAGGTGCCAGTGCAGATAGGCCGAAACCAGCCCGCTGCCCTCCCGGACGAACCGCGGCTCGCACGCGTCCGCGGTCTCCCAGTCTCCCGTGAGCAGTGCGCCCAGTAGTTCGAGGGCCCCCGCCGAGGGTACGACGCTGCCGGGCACCCGGCAGTCGACGCAGACGGAACCTCCCGCGGCGACCGAGAAGAACCGGTTCGGTCCCGGCATCCCGCACTTCGCGCAGGCACTGAAACTGGGTGCGTAGCCGTTCACGGCGAGGGAGCGCAGCAGGAAGGCGTCGAGGACGAGGTGCGGTTCGTGCTCACCGCGGGCGAGGGTGCGCAGCCCGCCGACGAGCAGCAGGTACTGCTGCACCGCGGGCTCCCCCTCGTGGTCCGTGAACCGCTCGGCGGTCTCCAGCATGGCCGTCCCGGCCGTGTACCGCGCGTAGTCCGTCACGATCCCGCCGCCGTACGGGGCGATCGTCTCGCTCTGCGTGCACAGCGGCAGGCCGCGCCCGATCAGCTCGCTGCCCCGTGCGAAGAACTGCACGTCCACGTGGGAGAAGGGTTCGAGGCGCGCCCCGAACTTCGACTTGGTGCGCCGCACGCCGCGCGCCACGGCCCGTACCCGGCCGTGACCGCGGGTGAGCAACGTGATGATCCGGTCCGCCTCACCCAGCTTCTGGGTGCGCAGCACGATGCCGTCGTCGCGGAACAGACTCATGGGGTCCATTCTCGCCCACCGCGCCCGCGGGCCGGCCCGGACGTCCCCTGTTCGTCCCGCCCGCTCCCGTCGCCCCCGTCAGGGGACCTCGCCGCGGCTGCGCGCGTTGGCGTACGCGGTGGCCGCGCTGAGTCTTTCCGCCGGGGTGGCCCGGCGGACCGCGCCCGGCTCGCAGTCCCATTCCCGGCCGCCGCCGAGCGGTCTCAGCCGTACGTACGGCCCCACGTGTCCCATGACCATCCCCACCCTTCCGCTGTCCACGTCCACGGCGTACGAGCCGACCGCCGGACTCGTCGGCGGCCTCACCGCAGCGCCGCCCGGTCGGTCCGGTGCGGCGGCAACGCGATTCCGGTCCTCTTACGCGCTGTCCGCAATTCCTTCACCGTTACCTCCGCCTCTTCGGCGCGGGACGCCGAGTGTTGTGCCTCCACCCTGTTCCCCGGACTTTCCGGGTTTCACGCTTCACGTCTCCGTGATGCCACTGTGCACCTACACTCGGCAGGAGTCCCTCCTCCACAAGTGCTGCACGTCATAGGACGTTTGACCTGTGGCCACGGATGCATGACGGATGGTGTGCGATTTCCTTCCGGAACCGTGCCGGACAACTCGAACGGCCCCTTCGCAAAACACGTTCGGATGCGTCGTCGCGAATCGAAAAAACCTGGAACCCGATGGTCCTTTCGAGTGCGGCGGCCTGAATCCGGGGGAAATCCGGCGGCGCACGCGCCGTGCGGGGAATTCCACGGCGAGCGGGGCCGGTGGCCGGGCCGTCATCCGGAGCCCGCCGTCGGGGCGGTGCGGACGGCCGGCGCCTACGGGCGGGCGCGTGCGTCGTTGTCGGCGGGCGGCCGTACTGTGCACCCAACGCCGTCTCGCATCAGCAGCACTGGAGGAACCATGTCCGCGAGCGCCCGTCTCGTCACCACGCTCGCCGGCCCGCTGGATTCGGCCACGGCCGGCGCTCCGGACGTGCTGTGCCTGCCGGACCGGACACTCGTCCTACAGAGCGACGACACCCAACTCGCCGCGTACGACCTGGCCGAGGCGCTCGCGGGCGAGGTCTCGGTGGCACGCTTCCCGGCGCCGTGGCGGCGTCGGTTCGGTACGCGCACGGTCGCGCCGGGACTGGATGTCGCCGTCTTCGCCGGCCTGCACGCGATACGGGCGGTGGACGGACACGGCGCAACCCTGTGGGAGGTGCGGCACGGCTGCTGGGAGGGCGGCTGCCGGGAATCGCACACCTCGGTCGACGAATACACCGACAGCCGCGACCACTTGTACGCCGACAGCGGCTCGGCGGTCTTCTCGGCGGACGGCAAACTCGTGTGGGCCCATGTCCGCGGGCCACTGACCGAGGGCGGCCAGGACCCGGACGTCCTCGACGAATGGCTGGTGCTCGACGCCGCCGACGGGACGGTGCTCGGGGAGGCGGACGCGCAGACGGTGGCCGCCGGTTCGGACCACGTGTCGCACCCGGACCCGGGGCAGATGGGGCTGAGCGTCGGCGAGGGCCAGGACGGGGTGCCGCTGCTGTGGGGCCGCTGGGACGGCGAGCGGCTCTCCGTCGACCGGATCGGTGACGACGACCGCATCCTGCTCGCGGTGAGCCCGTCCGGCGAGCACTTCCTGACGGTCACCCACTATCAGGAACTCCTCGCCCTGCACCGCGTCGTGGACGGTTCGGTCGTCCGCGAGCTGGACGCCGAGGAGGCCGTCGCGCCCCATCCCGCGCTCCCGCCGGAGAACGACGAGCCCGAGGTGCACTGGGACTACTACGCCGGTTTCCTCGACGAGCACACCGTCATCACGGGCACGGTCGAGGCCGACGAGGAGTTCGGACCCGGGCGGCACTGGCTGGTCGACGCGCGCGACATGCGCCTGCTCGGTGAGGTCGGCTATCCGTTCCCGGTGGCCGGTGTCCCCCTGGCCCTGGGTGACGGCAGCTGGTGCACGGTCGACGAGGACACGAAGGAACTCCTCGTCTGGCGGCTGGACGCCTGAGCCGGGGTCCGGGGCGGCCGCCGCGGATCCGGTCGCGCACGGTGCCGGCGCGGGCGGATCCGGCCGGCCGCCACGCTGAACCGGGCCGCTGCGCCGCGCCGGAGGCCTGGCCGGGCCGGGTTCAGCTCACGCCGCGCGACTCCTGGGCCGCCCGCGCCTCGATTCCGCGGAAGTGGTCGGCCATCGCGCGCTGCGCGGCCTCGACGTCACGCGCGCGCAGCGCGGTGACGATGTCCCGGTGGCGGCGGACGGTCACCTCGGGTGCCGGGTCGTCCGTCCAGCCGCGGACGCCCGCGACCCGGCTGAACACCGTCCAGAAGGCGCCGAGCAGCTGCGGCACCAGCGCGTTGCCCAGCGGGGCGTACAGCAGTTCGTGGAACTCCCGGTCGAGTTCGGGGAAGGGGCGGCCCGCGCGGCCCGCCTCCTCCATCTCGGCCACGACGGCTTCGAGACGGTCGAGTTCCGCGCCGCTGAGCACCGCCGCGACCCGGTGTATGAGCCCCTCCTCCAGGACCTCGCGGACCTGGAGGATCTCCGCCAGCGCCCCGGCCTCGTTCGGGTCGTCCTGGCGGGCGAGCGTGCGGAAGGTGAGGCCGTCGACGAAGGGGGTCAGGGAGGCCTGGCCGACATAGGTGCCGTATCCGTGCCGGATATCGACTATGTCGAGCGCCTGCAGGGCCTTCAGGGCCTCGCGGACGGAGTTGCGGCTGACGCCGAGGTCGTTCATCAGCTCCGTCTCGGTGGGCAGCGGGGCGCCCGCCTGGAGCCTGCGGTCGAGGATCAGCTGCATGACCTCGCGCTGGATCTGGCTGCTCACCCGGCGCTCGGGCCTGCGCCGGCTCCCGGTCTCCTCGGCCATGCGCCGCATCGTACGCTCACTGGACATCCGACGTCCCACCTCCGGGCGGATTCAGCACCAACTACCCGTATGTCAAGGATTCATTGGTCGCACCTCTGGAAGATACGCCATTCGTGTGCGAGCCCTTGACCGCCCCCACAGCCCCTCCTATGGTCACGCTGCCCCCATGACGTAGGACGTCGTATCTCCGCCTCTCGGACCACCTCTCCCCACTGGAGGAACCGTGCGCGACGTGACCGACCACCCGGCGCCGCACCGCCGGTCGTTCCTGAAGTACACGGGCGCGCTCGGCGCGGCCGCCGCCCTCTCCTCTTCGCTGGCCGCCTGTTCGTCCGGCCCGCAGTCCACCAACGACACCGGCGGCGGGAAGGGCGGCAAGGACGCCACGCTCACCGCGGTCATCGGCTACGGGAACGACGGGAGCTGGGACCCGACCCAGACCGCGTCCGCGTTCTCCATGGCCGCCAACCACCACATCTACGAGGGTCTGCTCGACACCGACCCGATCTCGCGGGAGCCCTACGCGGCACTGGCCACCGAGGTCCCCTCCGATCTCACCGGCACCTCCTGGAAGTTCACGCTGCGGGGCGGGGCCACCTTCCACGACGGCAAACCCGTCACCGCCGACGACGTGGTCTTCGTCTTCGACCGGATCCTCGACCCGAACACCCAGACCCTCGCCAAGGGGTTCTTCGAGAGCTGGCTGAAGGAGGTCCGCAGGATCGACGCCTCGACGGTCGAGCTGGTCCTCAAGTTCCCTTTCCCCGACGGCCTTTCACGGCTCACCCTGGCGAAGATCATGCCGCGGCACGTCTTCTCCCGGCCGGGTGCCTGGGACGACGCGATCAAGGGGAAGGCGGTCGGTTCCGGGCCGTACCGGCAGACCGCCCACCACCCCAAGTCGAACACCACCTTCGAGGCCTTCGCCGGCTACAACGGCCCGCGCCCGGCCGCCTTCAAGCGGATGAACTGGCTGACGATCGTGGACGCGGCCCCGCGCGTCGCGAAGATCTCGGGCTCAAGCGCCGGCGCGCAGATCGCCGACAACATCCCGTACGCCAACATCGAGCAGCTCAAGAAGGGTGGCATGAGCGTCCAGGGCGGCGCGGGGATGAACAACCTCTTCCTGATGTTCAACACCCGGCACAAGCCCTTCGACGACGTACGGGTGCGCCAGGCGCTGCGCTACGCCGTCGACACCGGCAAGATGGTCGAGGTCGCCCTCAGGGGGCACGGCAGACCGTCGAGTTCGTTCCTCAACGAGGGCAACCCGGCCTACCGGGCCGCGAAGACCGTGTACGGGTACGACCCCGAGAAGGCGAAGAAGCTCCTGAAGGCCGCCGGGGTGTCGGGGCTCAAGGTCGACATCCTGGCGGTGAACGTCAGCTGGATCGTGGACTGTCTGCCGACCATCAAGGCGTCCTGGGACGCGATCGGCGTCGAGACCACGCTCTCGCCGCAGGAGACGACGGCCGTGTTCACCAAGATGGACCAGAAGCAGGACTACCAGGTCGTCGCCGCCGCCTCGAACCCCAACCAGTTCGGCCTCGACGCCGACCTGATCATGCACTACAACTACGGCCCGCAGAACCTGTGGATGCAGTACGCCCGCTGGGCCGGCGACCCGGTCGCCCGCCAACTCTTCAAGGACATGGACCAGGCGACCCGGGAGCCCGACCCCGACCGCAAGAAGGCGATGATCCAGGACTACATCGATGTCGTCGCCGAACAGGCCGTGCTCTACCCGGTCGTGCACAACGAGCTGATGACGGCCTGGGATCCCGGGAAACTCGCGGGAATCAGGGCCCAGCCCTACCCGGGGATCAACCTCCTCCAGGCCAAGTGGGCATGACGGACCGGGGAGTTCGCCGATGACGGCCATCGTCCGCATCCTGGCCCGCCGGGTCGTCCTGCTCGTCCCGCTGCTGCTCGGCATCGTGCTGTTCGTCTTCCTGGTGATGCGCTTCTCGGACGTCGACCCGGCGTCCGCGTTCTTCCAGGGCGCCAACCCCACACCGGGGCAGCTGCACGACTTCCGGGAACGCAACGGCCTGCTCGACCCCTTCCCCGTCCGCTACGTCCACTTCGTCGGCGACCTGCTCCACGGCGACCTGGGCACCAGCGCCCTGACCCGGGCGCCGGTCGTCGACCAGGTCACCACCGCGCTGCCGCTCACCCTCCAGCTGACCTTCCTGGGCCTCGGCATCGCGGTGGTACTGGCGCTGCTCGGCGGGGTCACCGCCGCGCTCCACCGCGACCGGCTGCCCGACCAGGTCATCCGGGTCGTGTCGCTGACCGGGGTCGCGGCGCCGGCCTTCTGGCTGGCGCTGCTGATGATCCAGTACCTGGCCGTGGACCTGGGCTGGTTCCCGACCGGCGGATACGTCAACCCCGGCGACTCGCTGAGCGGCTGGCTGAGGACGATGACCCTGCCGGCCCTCGCGCTCTCCCTGCCGGTCGCCGCGCAGCTCACCCGGATCGTCCGTACGGCCGTGGTCGAGGAACTGGACAAGGACTACGTACGGACGGCGGTCGGGAGCGGGCTGCCGCCGCTGGTCGTGGTCGGGCGCAACGTGCTCCGCAACGCCCTGATCAACCCCCTGACCGTGCTGGGGCTGCGGGTCGGCTATCTGCTGGGTGGCGCGGTCGTCATCGAGACGATCTTCTCGCTGCCCGGGATGGGCAAGCTGATGATCGACGCCGTGCAGAACGGCGACCCGGCGGTCGTCCAGGGGGTCGTCCTGACGACCGCCACCGGCTTCGTGGTCGTGAACCTCGTCATCGACATCCTGTATCTGCTGGTCAATCCACGCCTGAGGGACGCCGCTCGATGATCATCACGCGCAAGAGTCTCGCGGCGGCCCTCTCCCGGCCCGGGATCCGGCTGCGCCGGCTGCCCGTGCTGTCCCGGATCGCCGTCTGCTTCCTGGCCGTCGTCGTCCTGGTGGCCCTGTTCGCCCCCCTCCTCGTCCCGCACGACCCGCTCGACCAGCAACCGCGGGCCGACGGCAGCGGGCATCCCTCCGCCGGCCACTGGATGGGGCAGGACAGCCTCGGCCGGGACATCCTCAGCCGGCTGATGTACGGCGCCCGCTGGTCCCTCGCCATCGGCCTCGGCGCCACCGCGCTGGCCCTGGTCGTGGGCGCGCTGCTCGGCGCGGTCGCGGCGACCTCGCGCAAGGCGGTCGACGAGACGCTGATGCGCTGCCTGGACGTGGTGATGGCGTTCCCCGGCATCGCGCTGGCCGCCGTCCTGGTCGCGGTCTTCGGCGGCGGCATCACCGTCCTGATCTGCGCGATCGCGTTCCTGTTCACCCCGCCGGTGGCCAGGGTCGTCCGGGCGAACGTGCTCGACCAGTACGGCGAGGACTACGTGACGGCCGAGCGGGTCATCGGCGCCCGCACACCGCACATCGTGCTGCGCCACGTGGCCGTCAACTGCGCCGCCCCCGTCCTCGTCTTCTGCACCGTCCAGGTCGCGGAGGCGATCGTCTTCGAGGCGTCGCTGTCCTTCATCGGCGCGGGTGTCAGGCCGCCGGACCCCTCCTGGGGCAGTGTCATCGCGGACGGCAAGAACATGGTGCTCACCGGCGGCTGGTGGGCGACGGTCTTCCCCGGCCTGCTGATGCTGATCACCGTACTGTCGCTGAACGTCCTGTCCGAGGGGGTCTCCGACGCGTGGGCGGCGCCGCCCGCCCGGGAGGTGGAGACCGGCGGGGACCGGCTGGAGACACCGGAGCCGGGCAGCGGCGCGGTCCTCGCACTGCCGGGTCTCGCGGAGGCGGCGGCCCGGCTGCGGGCCCGGGCCCGCCCGCTGCCCACCGGGCCGCCGGTGCTCCGCGTCGAGAACCTCAGCATCGGCTTCGACGCCCGGCACCGCGGTGTGGACATCGTCGACGACATCGGTTTCGAGGTGCGCCCTGGTGAAGTCCTGGGCCTGGTGGGCGAGTCGGGCTGCGGGAAGTCACTGACGGCGCTCGCGGTGATGGGCCTGGAGCCGCCGGGAGCCCGGGTGCGCGGCCGAGTCCTCTTCGACGGGACGCAGTTGGTGGGCCAGCCCATGCGGGTACGGCGGCGGCTGCTCGGCCACGAGATGGCGATGGTCTACCAGGACGCGCTGTCGTCGCTGAACCCGGCCATGACGATCCGGGCGCAGCTGGGACAGGTGGTACGCAGGGGCGGTAAGCGCTCCCCCGCCGAACTGCTGTCCCTGGTCGGCCTCGATCCCGGCCGTACCCTGCGCAGTTACCCCCACGAGCTCTCCGGCGGCCAGCGCCAGCGCGTCCTGATCGCGATGGCCCTCTCCCGCGGCCCCCGGCTGATCGTCGCCGACGAACCGACGACGGCCCTCGACGTGACCGTGCAGGCGCAGATCATCACGCTGCTGCTGCGGCTGCGCGAGGAGCTGGGCTTCGCCCTGGTCCTGGTCTCGCACGACCTGGCACTGGTCGCCGACGTCACGGACCGGGTGGTGGTGATGTACGGCGGCCGGATCGTGGAGACGGGCGTGACGGCGGACCTGGTCCAGTCGCCCGCGCACCCCTACACGCGGGGCCTGCTGGGCAGTGTCCTGTCCCTGGAGTCGGCGGCCACGCGCCTGACACAGATCAAGGGGGTCGTGCCCTCCCCCGCCGACTTCCCGGCGGGCTGCCGGTTCGCCGACCGCTGCCCGTCGGCGACCGAGGTGTGCCGGACGACGAGGCCCGGACTGCTGGGCACCCCGGCGCACACGGCGGCGTGCCATCACCCGGCGGTGGAGCTGACGACCACGGAGAGCGAGACCGTCTCATGACCGCACTCGTCCGGCTCGCGGACACCCACGTCGTCCACCGCGCCCGCAGCGGCGGTCCGTTCACCCGCGACCGGGTGTACGCCCTGACCGGCGTCGATCTCACCGTCGCGCCCGGCGAGACGGTCGGGGTCGTCGGCGAGTCCGGCTGCGGGAAGTCGACGCTCGCGAAGGTGCTGGTGGGCGTCCAGCGGCCGACGTCCGGCACGGTGACGTTCGGTGGCCGCGACCTCTGGTCGATGAAACCCGCCGAGCGGCGGGTGGCCGTCGGCGGCAGCACGGGCATGATCTTCCAGGACCCGTCGACGGCGCTGAACCGCCGGCTGTCCGTACGCCGGATCCTGCGCGACCCGCTGGACGTGCACCGGCGCGGAACACCCGCCGGACGCGAGCTGCGGGTACGGGAGTTGATGTCCCTGGTGGGCCTGCCGAGGGCCCTGACGGAGGCCCTGCCGGGGCAGCTCTCCGGCGGCCAGCGCCAGCGGGTGGCCATCGCGCGCGCCCTGGCCCTGGACCCGGACCTGGTGATCGCCGACGAACCGACGAGCGCGCTGGACGTGTCGGTCCGCGCCCAGATCCTCAACCTCCTGCTGGACCTCAAGGAGCGGCTCGGGCTCGCCCTGGTGTTCGTCTCGCACGACATCCAGACGGTACGCAGGATGAGCGACCGGGTGGTGACGATGTATCTCGGCCGGATCGTGGAGGAGTCCCCGGCCGCCGAGGTCACCGACCGGGCGCGGCACCCGTACACCCGGGCCCTGTTCTCGGCCACGCCGGGTCTGCTGGCACCGATCGACCCCATCCCGCTGGCGGGCCCGGTGCCTTCGGCCACCCGTCCGCCGACCGGCTGCCCCTTCCGCACCCGCTGCTGGAAGGCGGACGACACGTGTGCGTCCGTCATGCCGGGCTTCACGGCCGCGTCGACCCCCGCACACCGTTTCCGGTGCCACCATCCTGTGGAGGAGAGCGAGTCGACGCGCGACCTGGTGGCACAGGCCGTGGCCGTCTCGCCCCCCGTGGCCGACATCCCCGCCCAGCATCACCAGCACCACCCCTAGGGAGCCTCCATGCCGATCCCCGCCCCGCTGACCGGTGTCGTACCGCCCGTCTGCACGCCCCTGACACCGGACCGCGAGGTGGACGTTCCCTCGCTCGTCAACCTCGTGGACCATCTGGTGGGCGCCGGGGTCGACGGCCTGTTCGTGCTCGGCTCGTCCTCGGAGGCGGCGTATCTGACCGATGCGCAGCGCCGGCTGGTGGTGGAGACGGTGAAGGCGCACCTCGGCGGCCGGCTGCCCCTGCTGGCGGGTGTGATCGACATGACGACCCCCAGGGTGCTCGACCACGTCGCGGCGGTCACCGCGGCCGGGGCGGACGCGGTCGTGGCCACGGCGCCCTTCTACGCCCGTACCCACCCGGCGGAGATCGCCCGGCACTACCGTCTGATCGCCGCGCGCTCGTCCGTGCCCGTCTTCGCCTACGACCTGCCGGTGTCCGTCCACACCAAGCTGGGCGCGGAGCTGGTGCTCGAACTGGCGGCGGACGGGGTGCTGGCCGGCCTCAAGGACTCCAGCGGTGACCTGGGCGGTTTCCGGGCGGTGGTGACGGGGGCGAAGGCGCATCCCGGCGTCACCGGATTCAGTGTCCTCACCGGTTCGGAACTCGTCGTCGACTCGGCGCTCGCGCTGGGGGCGGACGGGGCGGTGCCGGGCCTCGCCAACGTCCAGTGCCCACCGGGAGCTGGGGGGGCGCCAGGGCGCGGCGGGGGGGGGAGGGGGGGGGGCCGCGCCGCCCACCC
>NZ_JBHWEL010000012.1:172563-173008 GCF_042734135.1 Streptomyces sp. NPDC059668
TCCACCCCCCGCTCGACCCCCCCGCCCACCTCCACAACCCCCCCCCCGGCTCTGCCGGGAGGGGGACTGGGAGCGGGCCCGGGCCGAGCAGGAGCGGTTGTGCGCGTTGTTCGGGATGGTCGGGGTCGGTGACACCGGGCGGATGGGGAGCGGGTCGGCCGCGCTCGGGGCGTTCAAGGCCGCGCTGTATCTGCGGGGGGTGATCTCGTGTCCGGTGACGGCGGAGCCGCAGGTGCCGTTGTCGGAGGGGGAGGTGGAGCGGGTGGGCAAGTATTTGGCGACGGCGGGCCTTCTGTAGGGGTTCTTCCGCCCCCGCCGCCCCTACCCGACCCATCCTGAACCTGGGGGCTCCGCCCCAGACCCCGCCAGGGGGCTGCCGCCCCCTGGACCCCCGCTTCGCCCGAAGGGCTCGTCCTCAAACGCCGGACGGGCTGACATACCCAGC
>NZ_JBHWEL010000013.1:0-13283 GCF_042734135.1 Streptomyces sp. NPDC059668
GCGCACAACCCGGGTCGCGCCGCGGGGCTCGGGCCCGGGTCCCCGCGGGGCCCCGCCCCCCCCGCCGCGGGGGGTGGCCCGGGGGCACCGGGGCGTGTCTCAGCCCTCGTCGGTGGAGGCCGTGACGGAGGGGAGCGTCTGCTCGGCCGCCGCGGTCTTCTTCGACGTCGACTTGGCGGCCGTCTTCTTGGCCGTCGCCTTCTTGGCCGTGGTGGCCTTCTTGGCGACGGTCTTCTTGGCCGCGGTCTTCTTGGCGACCGTCTTCTTCGCCGTGGCCTTCTTGGCGGCCGTCTTGCGGGCGGCCGTCTTCTTCGCCGGGGCCGGAGCCTCGGCGTCCGCGCCGGCCTCGGCCGCCGTGTCGGCCGCCTGGTCCTGCCCGGTCTCCGTGGCCGTCTCGGCCGTCACCGACGGGACGACCACGACGGCCGCCTCCTCGGACGCGGTGGGCGCGGTGGCCTTGCGGACGGCGCGCCGGCGCGGGCGGGCCGGAGCCGCGCTCTCGGCGGGCACCTCGGCGGGCGCTTCGGGCGCCTGCTCGGCCGGGGTCTCCGGGGCGGGCGCCGCGACCGGCTCCGCGACCGTGACCACGGTCTCCTCCGTCGCCTTCGGCGAACCGGCCGGAGCCGACACCTTGCGCGTCGCGCGGCGCCGCGTACGGCCCTTGGGAGCGGCCTCGTCCTCGACGGCGGGGGCCGGCACGGCCTCCGTCACCTCGACGGTCCCGGTCACCGGCGCCTCGGCCGCGGGGGCCTCGACGACCGGGTCCTCGACCGCGACCGGCTCGGCCTCCGCGGCCTCGCGGGAAGCCCGCTCGGCACGCTCCTCGCGCCGGCTCCGGGGAGCACGCTCCTCGGCCTTCGGCGCGCCCGCCGGGGCCGAGGCACGCCGGGTGGCGCGGCGCCGCGAACGGCCACGGGACGCCGCGGCCTCCGCCTCGGCGGCGCTGCTGTAGAACTCCTCGTCGGCCCGGAACTCCGAAACGGGCTGCGCCGGCGCCGCGGCCTCGACGGCCGTCCCGGCCTCGGACTCGGCCGTCTCCGGCTCCTCCGCGGCCTCGTGGGCCTGCTCGTGGTCGTGGTCGTGGTCGTGCTCGTGCTCGTGCACCTGCTCGGCGCCGCCACGGCCGCGCTTCTTGCGCTTGCCGCCACCGCCGACGGACGTCGGCTGCTCCATGTGCACGATGACACCGCGGCCGTTGCAGTGGACGCAGGTCTCGGAGAACGACTCCAGCAGTCCCTGGCCGACCCGCTTACGGGTCATCTGGACGAGGCCCAGCGAGGTCACCTCGGCGACCTGGTGCTTCGTACGGTCGCGTCCCAGGCACTCCAGGAGGCGGCGCAGGACCAGGTCCCGGTTGGACTCCAGGACCATGTCGATGAAGTCGATGACGACGATGCCGCCCAGGTCGCGCAGCCGCAGCTGGCGCACGATCTCCTCGGCCGCCTCCAGGTTGTTCCTGGTGACGGTCTCTTCGAGGTTGCCGCCCTGGCCGGTGAACTTTCCGGTGTTGACGTCGACCACGATCATGGCCTCGGTCTTGTCGATCACCAGCGAACCGCCGCTG
This sequence comes from Streptomyces sp. NPDC059668, assembly GCF_042734135.1. Lineage (NCBI taxonomy): Bacteria > Bacillati > Actinomycetota > Actinomycetes > Kitasatosporales > Streptomycetaceae > Streptomyces > Streptomyces sp. NPDC059668. Next base: position 1,565 of record NZ_JBHWEL010000013.1, read on the forward strand.
GGCAGCCAGACCTTGCGGTCCAGCGCCTTCATCAGCTGCTCGTCGATCCGGTACGTGGCGAAGACGTCGACCTCGGAGGTCCACTTCGACAGCCGGTCGGTCAGGTCGGGCGCCACGTGTGCGACGTAGCCGTGGATGGTGTCCCACGCCTCGTCACCGCTCACGATGACCTTGGAGAAGTCCTCGTTGAAGATGTCGCGGACGACACGGACGGTCATGTCCGGCTCGCCGTAGAGCAGCGTCGGGGCGTTGCCGCTCTTCGCCTTCTTCTGGATGTCCTCCCACTGCGCCTGCAAACGCTCGACGTCGCGGCTCAGTTCGTCCTCGCTCGCGCCCTCGGCGGCGGTGCGCACGATGACGCCCGCGTCCTCGGGGACGATCTTCTTGAGGATGGTCTTCAGACGCGCCCGCTCAGTGTCGGGCAGCTTGCGGCTGATGCCGGTCATCGAGCCCTCGGGCACGTAGACCAGGTAGCGGCCGGGCAGGGAGACCTGGCTGGTGAGGCGGGCGCCCTTGTGGCCGATCGGGTCCTTGGTGACCTGTACGAGCACCGACTGGCCGGACTTCAGGGCGGATTCGATGCGGCGCGGCCCGTTGGCCATGCCGAGCGCCTCGAAGTTGACCTCGCCGGCGTAGAGGACCGCGTTGCGGCCCTTGCCGATGTCGATGAAGGCCGCCTCCATGGACGGCAGCACGTTCTGGACCTTGCCCAGGTAGACGTTGCCGACGTACGAGGTCGCCTGCTCCTTGTTGACGTAGTGCTCGACGAGCACGTTGTCCTCGAGGACGCCGATCTGGGTGCGCTCGCCGCTCTGGCGGACGACCATCACGCGCTCGACGGCCTCGCGGCGGGCCAGGAACTCGGCCTCGGTGATGATCGGAACACGGCGGCGGCCCTGCTCGCGTCCTTCACGGCGGCGCTGCTTCTTCGCCTCCAGGCGGGTGGAGCCCTTGATGGACTGCACCTCGTCGCTGGGGTGGTCGTCCTTCTTGCCGCGGGGCTCGCGGACCTTGACGACGGTGCGCTCGGGGTCGTTGTCGGTGGACTCGGCGTCCGTGCCGGAGTCACCGGCGCGACGACGGCGACGACGGCGGCGACGGCTGCTGCTGGAGCCGCCCTGCTCCTCGCGCTCGTCCGCCTCGTCCGCCTCCTCGGCGTCCTCGGCGGTCTGCTCGGCGGTGTCCTCGGTGTCCTGCGCGGCCTGCTCGGCGGCGTACTCGTCGTCACCGGCCTCGCCGTCCGCGTCGGAGGACTCGCCACGACGGCGGCGACGGCCACCACGGCGGCGGCGACGGCGCGAACCGGCCGACTCCTCCTCGTCGGACTCGTCACCCTCGGCGGCGTCCTCGGCGGACTCGTCGCTCTCCTCCGCCTCGTCGACGGTCTCGACGGGGGCGGCCTGCACGGGGGCGGCCACGGGCTCGTCCTCGACGGCCCGGCGGCGACGGCGACGGCGTCCGCCGGTCGGCTCCTCGACGGCCTCGACAGGCTCGGGGGCCTCGACGACCTCGGTCACCTCGTCGGCCTCGGGAGCCTCCAGGGCCTCCTCCGCCGCTTCGGCGGCAGCCGCGGCCGCGGCCCGCTCCGGCGTCTGGAACATCGGCTCGGTGAACACGGGCGCCTGGAAGACGGCCACGGCCGGACGCGCGGGGCGCCGGCCGGACTCGGTCTCCTTCGGCGCGGGGGCGGAGAAACCGACGGCGGCCTTGCGGGTCGCGCGGCGGCGTCCACGGCGCGGGGCACCGTCCTCGGCGGGCTCCGTGGCCTCGACGGCCTCGGCGGCGGTGCTCTCGCCGGACGGCCCTGTCTCGCTGGGCTGGGTCTCGCTGGACACGGGCGCCTCCACACGCTCGTCGGCGGTGTCGCCCTCGGGCGCACCGGCGGGTGCGGAGACGCGCCGGGTGGCGCGACGTCGGGTGGTACGACGGGGCGCGGCGTCCTCGGATGCGGGCGCCTCGGCGCCGGCGGGCACCGGCTCCGCCACGGCCTCGGCGGACGCGTCGGTCCCGGGGGCCTCAACGGCCTCGACGGCCTGGGGCGCGCCGGTCGGCGCGGTGGCGCGGCGGGTGGCACGGCGGCGCGGGCGGGCGGCGGGCGCGGCCTCTTCGGCGGCGGCCTGCTCGCTCCGGGACTCTGCGGCGGGGGTCTGCGCCTCGGGGGCGGGAACCACGGTCTCGGCGGCCTCGGCGGCCTCTGCCGTCACGGGCGCACCGGCGGGCGCGGAGGCCCTGCGGGTGGCACGGCGGCGGCTGCGACGCGGAGCGGTGTCCTCGGCGGCGGTGTCCTGGGCCGGGGTGTCCTCGGCGTCGGCGCTGTCGGCCGGGGCGGGGTCGGCGACGGCGGCCTCGGCCACCGCTTCCTCCACCGTCTCCTCGGCCTCTTCGGCCTCGGTGGCCGCCATGGCCTCGGCGGATGCCACCGGCGGTATGGCCGGCGCGGTGGTCTCGGCCACGGCCACGGATTCGGCCGCGCCCGTGGGCGGACCGGCGGGACGCGACGCCGCACGGCGGCGCCGCCGCGGCGGCAGGGTGTCGCTGGGGGTGTTGTTGGTGTCGGAGCCCGTGGAGGGCTCAGTGGGTTCGGTCGGCTCGAGCATGCGGGTGGATCTCCCGTCAGGCTCCCGGGCGCCGCGCCTGGTCCGGCAGTGCCGGTGACGTCCGCGGCTCGCGCGATGCGCGGTGCCGCCGTCCGGGGCGCGGGCGCCGCACGGGAGCTCTCTGTGTCCTGTCTCGCCGGTTCCGTACGCCATGTGTGCGTACGGCCTGGCGAAAGTCTTCTGGTGGGTGCGCTGCCCGACCCAGGTGGCTCCCGGATACGAGGGCGGCGCTACGACATCCGTCCCTACGCGGGACCTTCCTTACGCCGACGCCTTCGCGGCGGCAGCTGTGGCGGCCCCTGTGCGATCGGCTGGGGCGGCCGTGACTGCCTCGCGGTCGGGCGCGAGCGGGTCGGTCACCGTGCCGGTCTCTTCATCGAACAGCCCCTGCGCCAGCCTGGTCACCGCTGCGGCGACCGGCGGCGCCAGGTCGGCCACGGCGCGAAGACCGGACAGGACGTCGTCGGGTCGAACGGCAGGCGTCACGTGCCGAACAACCAGCCGCAGTATCGCACAGGGCTGGTCCGTCGGCCTATCAGCCTGTGCGGTGTGCGCCTCCAGGCTCGCCACCGCGCCGCGGGCGTCGAAGGTGCGCATCCCGTTCTTGGCCCTGCGCTGGACCTCGACGGTGTCCGCCGCGTTGAACGTGGCGACCGCGCGCTCCGCGTCCTCGGGCGCCACGCCGTCGAGGCGCAGCTCCCACACGGACGCGGTGAGCCGGTCGGCGAGACCCGAGGTGCGGGCCTCGACCGCCTCGATGATGTCGAGTCCTACGGGCATCGACTCGTCGAGGAGCTCACGCAGCTTCTCCGGGTCACGCGCCGTCGTGAGCGCGATCTCCAGGTACTCCGCCTCACTGCCCGTGCCGGTGGGTGCGGCATTGGCGTACGACACCTTCGGATGGGGCGTGAACCCCGCCGAGTAGGCCATCGGCACCTCGGCACGGCGCAACGCACGCTCGAAGGCGCGCTGGAAGTCACGGTGGCTGGTGAACCGGAGGCGGCCGCGCTTGGTGTAGCGCAGTCGGATGCGCTGCACCGCGGGTGCGGGCGGCGGGCCTTCGGGCTGTCGCTTGCCCAGTGTCGTTCAGTCCTTCGTGAGAGCGGTCGTACTGCTACCTAGAGTACGTGCAGCGGCGGCTCCAGGTTCCCCGCGGGGTTTCGCCGGCCGGAGCGGCTCGGGCTCGCGGGGCGTGCCGAACAGGATCCGCCGGACGTCGGCGCGGGCCTGCCGCGCGGACTCGCGGGCGGCGGCCAGGGTCTGCCGGGTGATCCGGCCCACACCGCGGGCGGCCTCGGCCGCGGGACGCAGGACCGTGTCCCGGACGACGTGCCCGAGCGGGGTCAGGACGGTGCGGTACACCCAGCGCACGGGCTCCACGAAGGCCTGGCGGAACAGCCACGCGAGGAAGCGTCCGACGGCGAGCGAGAGATGCCCGGCCACCCGCCAGGCGTGTCCGAGCGCCTCCACGGTCTCCCGGCCGACGACGGCGAGGACGCGTCCCACGGGCGTCAGCACCCAGCGCCACAGGGCGAGCGCGGGCAGGACGAGCAGGACACGCAGTGTCCAGTAGAGGCCGGTGCCGATCCCGCTGAAGAACATCCCTACGAGTCGTCCGAGTCCGCGCGCGGTCCACGCGAGGGCCCGCCCGACGGGCGCGACGACCCACTCGTAGAGCCACCGCGCCGGTACGACGATCAGATACCGCGTCAGCCAGGCCACGGCCCCGTACGCCCCGAGCCCGACCGCCGCGAGCCCGATCCCGACACCCCTGAGCAGCCACGCGAGCGCGCGTCCCACGGGCACCAGCAGCCACGCGTACACGTGGCCGAGCCCGGTGAGAACGCCTCGGAGCACCCGGGCGAGTGCGGCGCCGGTCCCCCGCGCGGCCCAGGCGATCGCGTGTCCGAGGGGCGTGAGCACCCGGACGTACGACCAGACCGCGGGCACCACTAGCAGCACGTACCCGAGCCGGGCCAGCGTCCTGCCGCCCGGGACCAGGACGTAGCGCCACAGCGCCGCCCCGACCGGGACCACGGCGTACCGCCACAGCGTCACCCACGGCCACACGAACACCGCCCACGCCAGCCACAGCAGCGCACGGCCCGCCGGCCTCAGCAAGGTGTCGCGCACCAGCCTCCCGCCGGCGACCAGCGCGTCCCACACCATGCGCACCGGCACCACGAGGACGAGCACCACGATCCGCACCGGCAGCCGGACGGCGACCGTGAGGCATCCCTCGGCGCGGGGCACGGGTCGCTCGGCGGGCCGCTTCTCCAGATCCATACCGCAGTAGACGCGTCACCCGGGCATACGGATGCGCGCGACCGCCTCCCGGTCACCGCGTACGAGGGGTCGAGGCCGCGTGCGGGCCAGGCGTCAGGAGCACGGGTGCGGGTCACAGCGGGACAGGAGAAGGATCCGGGTGGGCTGAAAGGACGGGACGGGGGCACTCGGTTCCGTGAGGCACCGATGGGTGCCACTCCCTCGAAGGAAAGAGAAACCCATGTACATAGGACTGGGTACCGTCGTCCTCATCATCGTCATCGTCGCCGTCGTCATGATGCTGCGCCGCGGCTGACCAACGCCTCGCGTGCCGCGCCGAGGGCCGACCGACGCCCCGCGTGCCGCACGACCCGTCATGACCCCATGGCCCGCCCCGAATTCCGTTCTCCGGGCGGGCATGGTCACGTCCGACGACGGGCCATCCGTCGCCCCGCCGCCCGCCGCCCGAGGAGCACCCTCTCCTTCACCGGGTATCACGAGGGTCCGAATTATGTGACCGTATTCATTTACGGGACGGCGATCCGCGCAATCCACACCGCCGAATGCCGCGGAATTGCGAGCCTAATGGACAGATCGCCGTCGTCCACGAAATAGCGTGTCGGGCGCCTCCAGCACGGCCACCCTTGTTAATCTGCGGCTCGAAATATCCACGGGATTCACAGGGATCGAGCGCGCCATTTCACAGGGAAGATTTCCCACGGACGAATACGGGCGCGGTCCGGTCGAGAGGACACGGATCATGCAGGACTTTTCCCGTCGCGGACTGCTGAAGGCCACCGCGGTCACCGGTGCCGGCGCGGTCGTCCTCCCGGGCATCGCGGCCGCGGAAGCGCCGGGCGCGAGCGCCGTCACCCCCGAGGCCGGAAGCGTGAGGTGCGGGCCGGCCAGGCTCACCGGCCGCATCGTCCGTCCCGACGACCCCGGCTACGCCGAGGCGAGCCTGGGCTGGGACGAGCTGTTCGTCCACTATCCGCTGGTCATCGTCTACGCCCAGCGGACGCAGGACGTGGTCAACGCCCTCACCTGGGCACGCCAGCACGATGTCGCGCTACGGGTGCGCAGCGGCGGCCACAGCCTCGAGGGCTGGTCGAACGTGGACAACGGCATCGTAATCGACGTCAGCGAGCTGAAGTCGGTCCACATCGACACGGCCGCCCGTACGGCGACGGTCGGCGCCGGCCTCAACCAGCTGGAAGCGGTGACCACGCTCGCGAAGAAGAACCTCGCGGTGACGACCGGAACGGAAGGCAGCGTGGGCCTGGCCGGTGCGACGCTCGGCGGCGGCTTCGGTTTCCTCACCCGCTATCTCGGAATGGCCTGCGACAGCCTCATCGGGGCCGAGGTCGTCGTCGCCTCGGACGGTGACTGCGCCAAGGTCGTCAAGGCGGACCTGAAGAACAACGCGGACCTGCTCTGGGCACTCCGCGGCGCGGGCAACGGAAACTTCGGAATTGTCACGTCGCTCACCTACAAAGTGGCTCCGCTCAAGAGCGTCACTTATGTGCAGGCGGCGTGGGACGGCCTCGGGGACCTGCAGAGGGTCTTCGACACGTGGCAGCGTACGGCGCCGGTCGCCGACAACCGTCTCGGCACCCAGCTCGAAATTCACCGGAACCAGACCCTGCTGTTCGCGGTCCTCGCGGAGGGAACGCCCGCGGAGGCGAAGAAACTGCTGGCCCCGATCCTTTCGATCGGCCGCCCCGAAGTCACGGTGCAGGTCGGCAACTGGGGAGACGTGTACGCGGGATTCCAGGTTCCGACCGCGGACGAACCGGCGAACTGGAAATTCTTCTCGCAGTTCACCGTCAAGCCGTTCCCGAAGAAGGCGATCAGCGTGATCGCCTCCTTCATGCGGGACGCCCCGACGGACGACAGCAACTTCTTCACCCAGGCCTTCGGCGGAGCGGTCAGGAAGAGCCCCCGCGGCGGGACGGCCTTCCCGCACCGCGACGCGCTCTTCTACTCCGAACCGGGCGCCGGCTGGGGAACCCGTGGAGAACCGGGCAGCGGTGACGAGCTGACGCCGCGCGCCCAGGCCTGGATCGCCGAGTTCAGCCAGGCACTGCGGCCCTACGTGCACGGCGCCTACGTCAACGTCCCGAACATCGGCATGCAGGACTGGGAAACCGCCTACTGGGACGGCAACTTCGACCGGCTGCGCAAGATCAAGGCGAAGTACGACCCCCGCAACGTCTTCCAGTACGAGCAGAGCGTCCCGCCCGCGTTCTGCTGACCGATCGCGACCGAGCCCCCTCCCTGCCGGCGAGGGGGCTCGGCCGTGCGCGGATCCGCCCGGAACGGAGCCGTCGGACAAGGGGGTCCGCCCCAGGCGTCGGCACACCCGTGCCGATTCGGCCGCAGCCGCGACCCGCGGATGCGGTGGACGGCTCGGACGCCGCGCCCGCACAGCGGCCGAGTCCTCCGCGCGCCCTGGGCAGGTCCCCCGCGCGCGGCCGCCACGAGCGCGGGGCTGTCACAAACGGGCAAGCCGTCCTGTCCTTCCTCCAGACAGTTCCTGTTTGGAGGAAGACATGAGCCCTGAGCACGCACATCTGCCCCATGGCGTCGAGGTGATCACGACCCTGCCGGAAGCGGCGGCCAGGATCCCGGCCGGCTCCGAGGCCAGGACCGTCCGGGTCACCCTGGCGCCCGGCGACCCGGGCGCGCCGCCGCACCGCCACCCCGGACCGCTCTTCGGCTACGTGACCCAGGGCGAGATCCTCTTCGAGCTGGAGGGGCAGCCGCCCCGGGTGCTCAAGGCCGGGGACGCCCTGTTCGAGCCCGGCGGCGACGTGATCCACTACCAGGGATCCAACAACCTCCCGGACGCACAGTCGCAGCTGGTGGTGACCATGTTCGCGCCTCCTGGCACGCCGGTCCTGACCGTGGTCGACGCGGACGAACTGGCCGCACGACGGCACCTGCGGGTCAGCCGGCCCTGACGACGTTCCACCGATCCGTGACGGGCCGTCGGAGTGCCGCCGCGGCGCCGAGTCCACGGTCCCGGGGAGGGACCGGCGACGGCGTCCGGGGCACCCGGCGGCGCCGGCGGGTAAGGGACATGGAGCGCGGGGAACGTCTGGGGCAGCCGGTGTCGGACGTCGGATCGCCGGGTCCGCACGCGGACATGGCGCCGCTCACGGTGGCGGTCACCCGGGGGTGGGCGTCGCCCGTCGCCGGGAGAGGGTCACCCTGCGTCGCTCGACGTCCAGCTCGGTGACGACGACCGCCACCCGGTCACCGACCCGCACGACGTCCTCCGGCGCTTCCACGGCCGTCCACGCGAGCTCTGCCAGGGGGACCAGTCCCTCGATCCCGTCGGCGATCCGGACGAAGGCACCGAACGGGACCAGCTTCGTGACCGTTCCGGCGAGGGTCCGGCCCGCCTGCGTCCGGTCGGCGAAGGTCCGGAAGGGGTCCGGCCCCATCGCCTTCAGGGAGAGACGGGCCTCTCCGTTCCACGTGTCGAACTGAAGGAACTCGCACGAGACCCGCTGCCCGACCTGGACGACGTCCGTGACCACCTCGTAGCGCTGCCAGGACAGTTCGGCGACGGAGATGAAGCCGACGCCGGGAAAGACGGGATGGGCGGGGCCGTCGTCCAGGGCCACGAACACGCCGAACCGCTCGATCGACGCCACCACACCGGAGAGGACCTCGCCGCGGTCGATCCGCTTCAGGAACGCCCAGAGTTTGGGGTTCTCGGTGGCGGCCATGGACAGGCGCACTCGGCCCTGCTCCGGATCGACGCCGACCACCTCGCCCGTGATCCGCCGGCCGACCTCCACGACCTCGGCCGAAGGACGGCACCAGGACATGTCCAACGGTCCGACCGTCCCCAACGGGCGCCCGGCGAAGCCGTCCAGGACCACCGCCGCCCCACAGCGCCGCGTGACGTCCGTGACGGTCCCCCCGCGGAGATCACCGACCTCGACCGTCGCGAGGAACGCCTGTACGGCCTGATCGTCCGGCGCTCCCCCCATGACGTACTCCCCCATGCCGTTCAGACTCTCATGATCCGCGGCGCGCGGCCCCGGAGAATCCTGAGCCGGCCGGGGGCGCCGGTGCCGGTACGGTCGAAGCCCTCGGCCGGGACGGCGGCCGCGACCGCGGTCGGGGTCGAGGTGAGGGTCGGGGTGAGGGGATGCGTCACCGCTCGATCCGCCGCCTCGCCTCCTCGTTCTCGTCAGAGCCGGCGGCCGGGGGCAGGCTGTCGGGTTTCTCCAGTTGCCCGGCGGTCAGCTCAAGGGCGTCGGCGGCGGTGTTCTTCTCCACGCGGCTGACCCGCTTGGTGCCGGGGATCGGGACGATGTGCTCGCCCTTGGCCAGCAGCCAGGCCAGAGCGACCTGGGCCGGTGTGGCGCCCGCCTCGTCGGCGACGGCCCGCACCTCGTCGGCGAGGGCAAGGTTGCGCCGGAAGTTCTCCCCCTGGAAGCGCGGGGCTGGTCCGGCGCCAGCCACCGTCGTCGAACTGCTCGGGAGAACGGAGAGCGCCGGTGAGGAACTCGTGGCCGAGCGGGGAGTACGGCACGAAGCCGATACCGAGCTCGCGCAGCGCGGGCAGCACCCGCTCCTCGACCTCGCGGTTCCACAGCGAGTACGAGGACTGGACCGCTGTCACTGTCGCCGGCCTCCGACCCCGCCCTCACGCTCGTGATCTACACCGCCACTCCCGACACCCCGGCGCCGACGCCCTCCGTCTCCTGTCCGCCTGGGCAGCCACCCAGGACCAGCCGGAAGCCGACCGCCATGAGCGCCTGATCTGACCGGCGGGGGGCGGCGGTCTCAACTCATCGATAGTCCTCCGGGTGACCCTGCATCCAGGTGTTGATCTTGTCCCGCGTTCCGGTGAGCAGGCCCTGGTGTTTCTTGAGGTTCTCGAAGGAGCTGTCGTCGCCCAGTTCGGCCCGCAGGTCCACGATCCATGCGAGGGGTTCCTTGAAGTGCCCAGGACCCTGGGGGTCGGCTTTCATCGCCTCGTCGAGACGGTTGAGCTCGTCGACCAGCCGCCCCAGGAAGTACTCGCAGTTCCCCGGTGTCGTGCACCCGTCGTTGTAGGTGGCCTGAAGCCGGGCGAACGCATCGCGGACCTTCTCGGCCCCCGGTGTCGGTTCCGCCGTGCTCGGGGCGGGCGGCTCCTCGGTCGCCGGGGCCGATGCCGTCGCCTCGCGGACGGGAGACTCGTCATCGCTCGACGTCGTGCCCGAACCACCGGAGCAGGAAAGCAACGATGCCGCCAGGGCCACGACGAGCGTGGAGGCACTGAGAGTGCGCCGTGCGCGCAAGCTGATCATGCCGCGTACGACTCTCCAGGGAGCTCGCTGGTTGTGCCCCGTGAGAGGGCCGACCCACATCGTCGTTCTGCGTCGGCTCCGGATCGATCCGGTTCGCCGCGAAGGCGCGCCTTTTCCCTCAAGTGCGCCGGCGCTGACGCCTGGTGGTCCGCGAGCCCGGCGAACACGACGGCCGCAGGATCGTGTGACCCCGGCCAAGGATCACGATGCCCGGGTCGGTCGCGAACCCGGGGAGACGACCCGTCCCCTGTCGGAGACGACGCTCGAACAGGGCTTCACGATCACTGGGCAGGAGTTCCACAACTCCACCCCGGCCCCGATCAGTTCCCGTACCGCCTGTTCCTCCGCGAGAGTCCAGTCGAGGCACTCGCCTCCGAACAGCTTCTCGTAGGCGCTGTTGTGCACCGCGCCCTGCCGGGGCAGCCGCCGGGCCTCGCCGAGTCCTCGGGCCAGGTCCTCGAAGAAGTTCCACGCCTCCAGCACCGCACCGGGAGGGACGCGCCGGCGCACCGGGTCCTCCAGCCAGTGCTGAACGCGGGTGAGCTCCAGAGTGTCGGCCCCGGCGGTGGCCGGCCCGCGCCCCCGTCGGCTCGCGTACACCCGTGCCTGCCGAACGGTCGTGACCACCGGTACCTGACGGCGATCGGCTTCTCGCGACACCAGGACCCGGTCGGGCTCGTCGCCCTCGCCACCGACCCACAGGACCACCGCGCTGCGGCCGAGCCCGCGCACCCGATACGCGTAGAGAGTCCCACGCCTTTCGCGACGCCCGGCCGCGAACACGTCTGCCCTCCCGATCTCCGCCACGCGCTCACACTGGCACGCCCCGCGCGAACCGTCGCGGACTTTCTCGGCGGCGACCGTCGTGATCGGCAGACCCGGAGAGTCCCGCTCCCCCGGTGGAGCGTGCGCTGAACGTCCGGTCGGCGGGGGACGTCCGGGGATCAGACGGATGTGCTCACGCACCCGGTCTCGGTGAAGCCCTTGCGGTGGCCCTCGGCAGGGACGCGGTCGAGGTGGATGCGGCGGATCGGCCGGGTCCGGCCGTCCCGTGTCCAGCTGACGGCGGACCCCGCCGGAACCCTTGCGTCAACGACTCCCAGGGCCGGTCCGACGGGTCGCGTCACCGACCCCGCACCCGCCGGCATGTCACTCGAACGGCGCAACGTGGCGCGCCACCCACATGGGTGAAGGTCAGGCTGACTAGTGCCCCGATTGAAGCAATGCGTGAAAGGGGAACCACATGCGCATTCGACGAATCCTCGCCGCCGTCATCGCCACGGCAGCCCTCGCCGGAATCGGCCTCACAGGCGCCGTCACCGCCTCCGCCGCCAGCCTCACCCCGGGTGAGTGCGAGCAGGGCGGCGGAACGGTCAACTTCGCGAACAACACCTGCAAGGGCGGCATGTTCGACGGCCAGATGGTCGACTAGTCCCCGCCGGGGGGCCCCCCGCCCCCCGGCCCGGGGCGGCCCCCCCGGGGCGGGGACGGGGGGGGTGGCGCCCGCCCCCGGCAAGGATTCTAGGGCGGGGGTGGGTTAGC
>NZ_JBHWEL010000013.1:13293-56954 GCF_042734135.1 Streptomyces sp. NPDC059668
CGCGGGGGGGGTTTGTGGCCCGGGCGCCCCCCTCTCTCGCCCCGCCCGGCGCCCCCCCCCCCCCCCCCGCCCCCCCCCCCCCCCCGCGGGAGCGCAGTCGGGGGAGTCGTCACCCGCACCGTCAAAGATCTCTAGCGCATGGTGCGGAATCCCGTGCGGAGCTCGTTCACGAGAAGCTCCGGCTGCTCCCAGGCGGCGAAGTGACCGCCCTTGGGGAGCCGGTTGTAGTGGACGAGGTTCGGGTAGGCCTGGCCGGTCCAGCTCTTGGGGGCCTGGTAGAGCTCGTCGGGGAAGACGCTCACGGCGACCGGGAGCTTGACCCCGTTGACGGCGAAGAACGGAGTCGTGTTCTCGGCGTAGAGACGGGCCGCGGACACCGCCGTGTTCGTCAGCCAGAACAGCGTGACGTTGTCCAGGACGTCATCACGGGACAGACCCTCGTTCACACCGCCGAAGGCACGGGTGATCAGAGCCAGGCTCTTCGCGTCGTGGTCGAGCAGGAAGGACGCCAGACCCACCGGGGAGTCCGCCAGCCCGGTCAGCGACTGCGGACGCGAGCCCATCATGTACGCGTAGTAGACGTGCCGGTACACGAAGTCCAGCTGGTCCACCGCCGTCTGCTCCTCGTCGGACAGCGTCAGGCCCTCGGGCAGCGGGTTGCCCTTGGCGAGCGCGGTGTCGATGTCGGTCGGAATCACCTTCGGCATGTTGGTGTGGATGCCGACCAGGCCCTCGGGCTCCTGCGAACCCATCAGGTCGGTGACGATCGCACCCCAGTCGCCGCCCTGCGCGACGTATTTGGTGTAGCCCAGGCGCTTCATCAGCTCACCCCACGCGGCAGCGATGCGCTCCGGGCTCCAGCCCTTCTCCGCGGGCTTGCCGGAGAACCCGTAGCCGGGCATCGACGGAATCACCACATGGAAGGCGTCCGAGGCGTCGCCGCCATGAGCCGTCGGGTTGGTGAGCGGCTCGATGATCTTCAGCTGCTCGACGACCGAACCCGGCCACCCGTGCGTCACGATCACCGGCAGGGCGTTTTCGTGCCGGGAGCGGATGTGAAGGAAGTGAATGTCCAACCCGTCGATCTCGGTGATGAACTGCGGGTAGGAGTTCAGTTTCGCCTCGACCTTGCGCCAGTCGTACTCCTTCGCCCAGTACCGGGCAAGTTCCTGAACAGTGGAGAGCTGTGTGCCCTGGGACTGGTCGGCGACGGTCTCCTTCTCGGGGAAACGCGTCGCCTCGATGCGCGCACGCAGGTCCTGGAGCTCCGCCTCGGGGAATTCGAAGGTGAAGGGGCGGATGGCCGTCGGTGCGGCAGTGTCAGACATGTGAGGGCGTCTCCTTGCGGTGGTCAGCGGCTCCGTGCCGCGGTACTCGCCCACAGTGGCCGGGGCCGGCGCGCGTCGCCCCAGGGGAACCCCCGGGGTTCGTCCCCCGGCCGGAACCCCCGGGGGTCGCTCCGAGCCCCGCACACATGTCGAAATCAACAGAAGGGGAATAAGGTCATATGGCGGTGTGATCAGTGCATAAGGGGGCGACCCATGGGAGTGCCCGCCGTCGATTCACCGGTCACGCTCCGTGGCCGGGGCCAGGAGAAGGCCGCATTGGAGCAGGCGCTGGACACGGCCCGCGCGGGCAGCAGCGCGGTGCTGGTGCTTCGCGGCGAGGCGGGGATCGGGAAGACCGCGCTGTTGGGCTACGCGGCCAGCCGGGCGGATGGGTTCCGCACCGCCACCGTCGCGGGCGTCGAGTCGGAGATGGAGCTCCCGTTCGCGAGCCTTCAACAGGTGTGCGCTCCCCATCTGGGCCGGCTCGAAGGGCTGCCCGGACCGCAGCGGGACGCGCTGTCCGTCGCGTTCGGGCTGCGGGAGGGAGAGGCCCCCAACCAGTTCCTGGTGGGCCTGGCCGTGCTCGGTCTGCTGGCCGACGCCGCCGAGGACGGGCCGCTGGCCTGCCTCGTCGATGACGCGCAGTGGCTCGACGACGGTTCCCGGCAGGTGCTCGCGTTCGTCGCCAGGCGGTTGCTGGCCGAACCAGTGGCTTTGATCTTCGCCCTGCGGGATTCCGCCAATGATCGTGAGCTGGCGGGTCTGCCGGAACTCCTGGTCGTGGGCATGAGGGAGCCCGAGGCACGAGCCCTGCTGGCATCGGCCGTGCGCGTGCCGTTCGATCCCCTGGTACGAGAGCGGATCGTGGCTGAAGCGCGCGGAAACCCGATGGCCCTGCTGCAGCTGCCTCGCGCGCTCGATCCCGCCGAACTGGCGGGCGGCTTCGGGTTCCCCGGCAAAGGCCCCGTGGCCGCCGGTATCGAGACCGCCATCCGCCGCCGCTTCCATACGCTGCCCGATGAGAGCCGACGGCTTCTGACGACCGGCGCGGCCGAGCCGACCGGGGACGGGGACCTCCTGTGGCGCGCGGCCGGCCTGCAAGGGATACCCGGCGACGCCGCCGCGGCGGCCGAAGCCACCGGTCTGGTCAAGTTCGGCGCCGGGGTCCGCTTCCAGCACCCCTTGGTGCGCTCGGCCGTGTACCGGACGACATCCGCGGCGGAGCGCAGGGCGGCCCACCAGGCACTGGCGGAAGCCACCGACCCGCACCACGATCCCGACCGCAGGGCCTGGCATCGCGCTCACGCCGCGGCCCGGCCCGAGGAGGATGTCGCCCTTGATCTGGAGCGCTCCGCCTGCCGGGCGGAGGCCAGGGGCGGCGCCGCCGCGGCAGCGGCCTTCCTGCGGCGGGCCGCCGAGCTCACGCCCGACCCCTCGCGCCGCGTCACCCGCGCGCTGGCTGCCGCCCAGGCCACGATCGACGCCGGCGGGGGCGACCACGCCCACAACATGCTGGCGGTGGCCGAGACCGGCCCCCTCGACGACCTTCAGAGCGCCCGCTTGGAGCGACTGCGGGCCCGGCTGGTCTTCTCCGAGGTGCGCGGCAGCGACGCGCCGCGGCTCCTGCTCGACGCCGCGCGTCGGCTGGAGCCCCTGGACGCGGTTCTCGCCCGCGACACCCTGCTGGAGGCGACCGGTGCGGCGATCTTCGCGGGTCAGTTGAACGAGGGACCGGGATTGCGTGAGGTGGCGGAGGCGGCCCGCGCCGGACCGCCGCCCTCGACGCCGCCACGGATGGTCGACGTCCTCCTGGACAGCTTCGCCAGCTCGGTCATCGACGAGTACGCGACCGGAGTCGATGCTCTGAAGCGTGCACTGCACGTCGTTCTGCGGCAGCAGAGATCCAGCGCGGCGGACGCCGACAGGCGATGGCTGTGGCTGGCGTTCCGGGTGACGCCCGAGGCCCTCGCACCGGAGCTCTGGGACGACGAGGCGTGGTACGAGTTGGCGGCCGGCGCCGTCTCCGTGGCACGCGGGACGGGAGCGCTCGCCGTCCTCCCGATGGCACTGAGCTACCAGGCGTGCCTCAACGTGCACACCGGTCGGTTCGACACCGCGGCGGCCCTGATCGACGAGGCCACGGCCCTCTCGGACGCGATCGGCGGCGTGCCCATGATGTACTCCGAACTCGTGCTCGGCGCCTGGCGAGGACGGGAATCCCAGGCGCTGGAGGGTATCGAGAAGACCATCGAAGAAGTACGCGCCCGGGGTGAGGGACGCGTTCTCAGCCTGGCCGAGTACGCGACCGCCGTGCTCTACAACGGCCTCGGCCGTTACGAGGACGCGCTTGCGGCCGCGCAACGTGCCTGCCGGTTCGAAGACCTGGGATTCTTCGGCTGGGCACTGGCCGAACTCATCGAGGCAGGCGTCCGCAGCGGGCAGCCGGGGGCCGCCGGTCCCGCTCTGGCGAGGCTCAGCGAGCGCACGCGTGCCTGTGGCACCGAATGGTCCTTGGGCACGGAGGCCTGCTCGCGCGCGCTGCTGAGCGACGACCGGGCCGCCGAGGCGCTCTATCAGGAGGCGATCGAGCGTCTCGGACGCTGCCGGGTCACCGTCCACCTGGCCCGCGCCCGGCTGCTGTACGGCGAGTGGCTGCGCCGCCGGAGCCGCCGCCAGGACAGCCGCACCCAACTCCGCGCCGCCTACGAGATGTTCAGCCGGGTCGGCGCCGAAGGATTCGCCGAGCGCGCCCGCCGGGAGCTCCTCGCCACCGGGGAGACCGCCCGCAAACGGACCTGCGGCACCGACTCCGAGCTGACCGGCCAGGAAGCCCAGATCGCCGGACTCGCCAGGGAAGGTCTCACCAACACCGAGATAGCCGCTCAGCTCTTCATCAGCTCACGCACGGTGGAATGGCACCTCGGCAACGTCTTCGCCAAGCTCGGGCTCAGCTCCCGCAGGCAACTGCGCTCCGCCCTGCCTCCGCCGGACCAGCACCTCGGACGGCGGGACCAGCAGGTGGCGACCTGACGGCTGGATCAGCCGTACGGCTGGATCAGCCATCCAGCTCGGCCAGCAAGCCACGGACGCGCTGTTCGATCTCATCGCGGATCGGCCGAACCGCGTCGACGCCCTGCCCCGCGGGGTCGTCGAGCTGCCAGTCGAGGTACCGCTTGCCGGGGAAGACCGGGCAGGTGTCACCGCACCCCATGGTGATCACGACGTCGGATGCCCGCACCGTCTCCACGGTCAGCACCTTCGGAGTCTCCGCGGAGATGTCGATGCCGACTTCCCTCATCGCATCGACGACCGCCGGATTGACCGTGTCGGCGGGAGCGGAGCCGGCCGAGCGGACTTCGACCTCGTCGCCCGCGAGGTGGGTGAGGAACGCGGCGGCCATCTGGGACCGCCCGGCGTTGTGGACGCAGACGAACAGCACGGACGGACGGGGGGTGGCAGTGCTCATCGCAGGTGTCTTTCTGGGGAGGAGGCGGGATCAGGAAGCGGACGGGGCGAGTGCGGTCTCTCCGTGAGGGACGCCTACGTCTGTCCCGGCGGGCGCCGGTCTGCCGAACACCGCCGCCAGCAGGCCCAGGCCGACGGCGGCGCCGACCAGTTGCGCGGCGACGAAGGGGGCGACGGAGGCGGGGGCGATCCCCGCGAACGTGTCGGTGAAGGCCCGGCCGACGGTCACCGCGGGGTTCGCGAACGACGTGGAGGACGTGAACCAGTACGCGGCTCCGACGTAGGACGCCACCGCGGCTGCCGCGAGGTGGGCGCGATCGGTACGCGTCAGGCCGAAGATCAGCAGGATCAGCCCGGCGGTGGCCACGATCTCGCCCAGCCACAGGTGGCCGGCCGAGCGGTCGTGCGCGGACCACTTCACCAACGGTTCGCCGAACATCGCATCGGCCAGCACGGCCCCGCCGATCGCGCCCACGATCTGGGCGGGGACGTACACGGCCACTTCGCGTGCGGTCGTCCCGTCGCCGCTCTTCCGTCCGGTGAACCAGGCGGCCAGCGTGACGGCCGGATTGAAGTGGGCCCCGGAGACCGGCCCGAACAGTGTGATCAGCACGGCCAGGCCGAAGACGGTGGCGAGTGAGTTCGCGAGCAGCTGCACGCCGACGTCCCGTGACAGCTCCGTCGCCTGGACGCCTGAGCCGACCACCACCGCGACCAGCACGGCGGTCCCCACCAGCTCGGCCAGGGCACGCCTTCCGAGCGAAGCGCTCACGCGGTCCTCCCGGCGGGCTCAGGAGTGGTCAGGAACGCGCTCAGCTGGTCCAGGACACCGGGGAGCACCCAGTAGTAGACCCAGGTCCCACGCCGCTCGCAGTCGATGAGTCCGGCCTGCCGGAGCAGCTTGAGATGGTGGGAGATCGTCGGTTGCGACAGCTCGAACGCGGGTGTCAGCTCACAGACGCACACCTCGCCGCCCTCCCGCGAGGCGATCATCGAGAGCAGCCGCAGCCGCACCGGGTCACCCAACGCCTTGAACACCTTCGCCAGCTCGACGGCCTGATCCTCGGCCAGCGGGGCGGAGGCCAGTCCCTGACAGCAGGCGCCGTCCGCCTCCTGACCGATCACCGCAAGCTCTTGTTTCGACATCCCTCTATGTTGACGATTTTCGATCCAAGGCGCAAGGTTGCATCAATGAACGTCAATACAAGCCGTTCCGGGGCCTGCCGTGCCCCGTCATCCAGGAGTGGGTCATGAGCGAGCAGTCCACTGAACTGCGCGAGACCGTCCGCCGGCGGTATGCCGCCGCAGCCGTGAAGGTGACCGAGGGGGGTACCGCCTGCTGCGGACCACAGCCGGTCGAGGTGGACGAGAACTTCGGCTCCACCCTCTACGCGGCCGACGAGCGCGACGCCCTGCCCGCCGAGGCCGTCGCCGCCTCACTGGGATGCGGCAACCCGACCGCCGTGGCCGATCTCCGCGAAGGCGAACGCGTCCTCGACCTCGGCTCCGGCGGCGGCATCGACGTCCTGCTCTCCGCCCGCCGTGTCGGCCCCACGGGCAAGGCCTACGGTCTCGACATGACGGACGAGATGCTCCAACTCGCCCTCACCAACGCCGAGAAGGCGGGCGCGACGAACGTCGAGTTCCTCAAGGGCACCATCGAGGCCGTACCGCTCCCCGCGGGCACCGTCGACGTGGTGATCTCCAACTGCGTGATCAACCTGTCGACGGACAAGGCGGCAGTGTTCGCCGAGACGTTCCGTGTCCTGACGCCGGGCGGCCGCGTCGGCGTCTCGGACGTGGTCGCCGACGACACCCTCACCCCCGCGCAGCGCGCGGAGCGCGGCGACCACGTCGGTTGCATCGCGGGAGCCCTGTCCTTCACCGAGTACCGGGAAGGCCTTGTGGCGGCGGGGTTCACGGACGTCGAGATCGCCCCCACGCACTCAGTGGCCGACGGCATGTACTCCGCCATCGTCCGCGCCACCAAGCCGCGGACCAAGCCGTAGACCGGGACGCAGACATCCCGGACGACGGGGTCGGCCGCCACGTACTGCGGCGTCGACGCCCGCCGCACACCCGCCGGGACCTCCGCCGACCCCGGCGTCACGGTCACGGTCACGGTCACGGTCACGGAGGCAAGGACCGCATCCGGCTGCGGTTGCGGGACCCGGCCCGGACAGCTTTGGGGCCCCTCCCGATCGAGAGGGGCCCCAGGGCTCGTACCGAGTGCCTCGCTCACGTCGGTACGCGTGAGCGCTCGGCGCCGGTGCCGTGTTCTTGACCGTCAGAGGCGGCGGCCTCTCGCCGGTCGGGCCGATCCGTATGACCGTGTCCATCTGTGGGTGTCCACGGCGCCCGCATCGGCATGTGGGCGGGTCAGCCGGTGCAACCGGCCACGGGAGTGGGGCTGCCAACGCAGTTGGTAGGACTGTTCTCCGTGATGGGGGAGCGTTTGTTCACCACCACGGATCCGGTGTCGTTGAACACGCCTCCAGGGGCGTTGGCCGCCACGTTCTTGGTGACGGAGCTGCGGTTGAGGACGAGGTGGGCTCCGGCGTCGACGTTGTAGATACCGCCGGCCATCAGACCGGCGGTGTTCCTCTTGATGGTGCTCCGGTTGAAGGTGGCCTTTCCGAGCTGGGCGTTGGTGACGCCCCCTCCGTGGTCGCTGGCGGAGTTGTCGACGACCGTGCTGTCGTCGACCGTCATCCGGTAGTTGTTCCAGAGGCCACCGCCGTCGCCCTCCGTAACCCTGTTACCGGTGATGGAACTGCGGGTGATGGTGATCCTGTTGTCGTTGAACACGCCGCCGCCGAAAAATCTGCCGGCCGTGTTGTCCTCGATCGAGGTGGAAACGACGGAGGTGGAGCCTTCGCTGGAAATCCCCCCACCGGAGCGCACGGCATTGTTGTCGGCGACCCTGGACCGAACGAGCCTCAGGGTTCCCAGGTTCTCGATGCCGCCACCGTTGTTACCGACGGAGTTCCCCTTGACGAGGACGGATGTCGCGTGGAGTGTCCCTCGGTACTGGACGAGCACGCCCCCACCGTCGCCGGTCACTTCACCGTTCTCGATCTTGAGATCGCTGAGCGTCACCCTTCCGCGGGCTGCGACATCGAGAAGGCGGAAGAGGTTCGCGGTGGTACCGCGCCGGAGAGTGGCACCGTTTCCGTCAATGGTGAGACGCGCCTTGATGGGAGGTGTCGCGTCATCACCCGAGAAGGGTGCTGTGAAGCCGTAGACGCAGCCCCTGGCGAGACTGAGTTCGCCGAAGCCCCGGGCGTTGGCTCTGGCGATGGCGGCGACAAGGGAACTCGTCTTGCACCGCACATGCTCAGGGCTGTGGGCAACAGCGGGGACAGCGGTGACGGCGGAAGCGGCCGCGGCAATCGCGGCGGCACCGGCAAGGGCTCGGAGTGCGGGCAAGGCGGCATCCCTGCTTTCGGATCGACGGGGTCCAGGCTCACGGCCTGCATGGGTGCGCGACACGAATGCGCGCGGCAGTGCCGAGAATGTGCCTAACTGATTTCCGACACATGGCGCCACGCTGGCCGCTCCGTCGTTCGGTCGGCCAGGACAACCCGAAGAGACCTGCTGCCCGTGGCCCGGTTGCAGGGGCCGACGGGCATGACGGGACAGCCCTTACGTCGCCGTCATCCGAGGCTGCGGAGACCGCGCCCGCGAACCATCCGGAAGGCCAGGACAGCCACCGTGACGATCAGCGCGAGGTTGAGAGCGTCCACGATCATCGTGACGGGGTACGGCATGTGCAACAGGTGGGGCGCCTTGGCGCCGATCAACTCCATGCCCATGAGCAGGGGGAGCCAGGCCGCGAAGAAGCGTCTTCCCTGATCGGGATCTGCTCCCTTTCGGACCTTGGTCCGCTCCCACCACCAGCCGCCGGAACTCACGAGGACCAGCGCACACCCCAGCGCCACTACGGACCAGTCCATGAAGCCGAGCATCACATCTCCTTATGATCCGAGGGGATTTTCCTCTCGCGGGCGACCGCAGGCAATGGTCCGACGGGACCGCCGGCGGACGCGCGAGGATCTTCCGAACAGTCACACGACGAGGGTGGTCTTTCCCTCTGCGTCCCGCCTGCCGAGGGTGACGACGGCGAGAGGCCGACTCGGGGACTTTGGGCGGGAGCCGCCACGGGGCGATCGTCCGCTGAGGCCCAGCCTCGACGGTCGCTTCCCGCGCTCGTCGGTGCCAGTTGCCGCACGTCGCCTCGGCAATGCTGTGGGCCAGGGCCAGGGCCAGGACCGGCGATCAGCCGTCGAGCGGCGCGGGGTGCGACTGCCCACGACGGCGCCTCATCCGCACCCCCGGAACATCTGCCTACGACTCATCGCCATGTCCCCACCCCGGACCACCGCCGCAACTCCCGGAGCGTAACGGCCACATCGCCAGTTCGAAAGATCGCGCAGGCGGGTTACGGCAGAGCTGGGATCTTCTTTACCTGGGGCTGCACGGGACGGTGGGTCCCCTTCCCGATCAGGGAAGCCGCAGAGCCCGGCAGCGGCGTCCGAGAGACGATCGACGGCGTCAGCTCAGTGTGCGTGCCCACTCGTAGCGGGCGTCGGCCGTCGTTCTTGACCGTCAGGGGCAGCAACTTCCTGCCCGTCGGGCCGATCTGGATGTGGGTGTCCATCGGAGGGCACGAAGCCACTCACAGTCGCGTCAAAGCTTCGACCACCTCTTTAGGAGCGAGGTTGCGCGATCACAGGCGTGACCTGCGGATTCCCTAGCGTGGGGGGAGCCTGGCCAAAGTCACCCCTGCGGGCTCCGATTCCCCGTGAGTCCCCGGTCCATCGAGCACGGACGGAGCAAGGAGCTAGGGCGTGATCCAATTTGCCCAGCCAAAGGTGAACTTGTAGGCGGCGCGTGCAGCGCCCCACCCTCGGCCACCTGCCAGGAGTGTTACAGCCAGGGCGACGACGAACAGTGCGGCAAAGGCTGCAGAGATGATCGCGCCCGTCCTCGGTGACCAGGCCACACTCACGAAGACGCTCGCAGTGATCGCGATGGCCAAGCCCAGGTGAGCAACCGGCATTTCCACGCGAAGCAGCTCCCGAACCGCCCTCCGCGATGCCTGCACGTCTGCGTTGTAGCGCTCTCTTGCCGCATCCGGATCGGCGTTCGACCCCTCCGGCCACTGCTGCTCCACGGGCACCCTCCCCCTTCGTCCCCAGCGGGGAGCTTAGACCTCGACCTTGTCCCCATCCCCGTGCCGGCCGATCCCCCGCCGGAGGCATCGTCGTTGACCCTGGGCCGCTTCATGCGGTGATCGACTCATGGCACCCGGCCCTACCCAGACGTGGGCGCGCGTCGGCGCACCGCAGCCGGGGCTTGACGGCGTGGGCAACCCCGTAACTCAGCCGCGTAAGGCACCCCTCAGCACCGAGCCCATGGACTCACGCGCCGACGAAACCCAGCGAGCCCCCTTCCCAGTCAGGAAAGGGGGCTCGCGGCCACACAGTTACGCACAAGCCGATACGGACCTCAGACCCACTCCACCTCGGAAACGATGTGCAGCGAAGCCTCAGGGCCCGGCAGCGGCGTCCAGGGGGGCCGATGGCGTCGACGGGCGAGGGACCGAAACGCCAGCCGCGGACAGCGCAGCGGCCACCTCGCCCACGCCCACCAGCACCTCGACCACCCGATCGAGCGCCCCGCTCACATCAGTGCGCGTGCCCGCTCGCAGCCGGTGCCGGCGCCGCGTTCTTGACCGTCAGCGGCAGCAACTTCTTGCCCGTCGGGCCGATCTGGATGTGGGTGTCCATCTGCGGACAGACGCCGCAGTCGAAGCACGGCGTCCAGCGGCAGTCCTCGACCTCGGTCTCGTCGAGGGCGTCCTGCCAGTCCTCCCAGAGCCAGTCCTTGTCGAGGCCGGAGTCGAGGTGGTCCCAGGGGAGGACCTCCTCGTACGTGCGCTCACGGGTCGTGTACCAGTCGACGTCCACGCCGAAGGCGGGAAGCGTCTTCTCGGCGCAGGCCATCCACCGGTCGTACGAGAAGTGCTCGCGCCAGCCGTCGAAGCGGCCGCCGTCCTCGTAGACGGCGCGGATGACCGAGCCGATGCGGCGGTCGCCGCGGGAGAGCAGGCCCTCGACGATGCCGGGCTTGCCGTCGTGGTAGCGGAAGCCGATCGAGCGGCCGTACTTCTTGTCGCCGCGGATCTTGTCGCGGAGCTTCCCGAGGCGGTCGTCCGTCTGCTCGGCGGAGAGCTGCGGAGCCCACTGGAAGGGGGTGTGCGGCTTGGGGACGAAGCCGCCGATCGAGACCGTGCAGCGGATGTCGTTCTGGCCGGAGACCTTGCGCCCCTCGGCGATCACGTTCATCGCCATGTCGGCGATCTGTAGGACGTCCTCGTCCGTCTCCGTCGGCAGGCCGCACATGAAGTACAGCTTCACCTGGCGCCAGCCGTTGCCGTAGGCGGTGGAGACGGTCCGGATCAGGTCCTCCTCCGAGACCATCTTGTTGATGACCTTGCGCATGCGCTCGGAGCCGCCCTCGGGGGCGAAGGTCAGGCCCGAGCGGCGGCCGTTGCGCGTCAGCTCGTTCGCCAGGTCCACGTTGAAGGCGTCGACACGGGTGGAGGGGAGGGACAGGCCGACCTTGTCCTCCTCGTACCGGTCCGCGAGGCCCTTCGCGAGGTCACCGATCTCGCTGTGGTCGGCGGAGGAGAGGGAGAGGAGGCCGACCTCCTCGAAGCCCGTCGCCTTCAGGCCCTTCTCGACCATGTCGCCGATGCCCGTGATGGAGCGCTCACGGACCGGGCGGGTGATCATGCCCGCCTGGCAGAAGCGGCAGCCGCGCGTGCAGCCGCGGAAGATCTCCACGGACATCCGCTCGTGGACCGTCTCCGCGAGCGGCACGAGGGGCTGCTTCGGGTAGGGCCACTCGTCGAGGTCCATGACCGTGTGCTTCGAGACACGCCACGGAACGCCCGACTTGTTGGGCACGACACGGGCGATCCTGCCGTCGGCGAGGTACTCGACGTCGTAGAACGCCGGGATGTAGACGTTGCCCGTCTTCGCCAGGCGGAAGAGGACCTCCTCGCGGCCGCCCGGACGCCCCTCCGCCTTCCAGGCGCGGATGATCTCGGTCATGTCGAGCACGGCCTGCTCGCCGTCGCCGATGATCGCCGCGTCGATGAAGTCGGCGATGGGCTCGGGGTTGAAGGCCGCGTGACCGCCGGCCAGCACGATCGGGTCGTCGAGCGTGCGGTCCTTGGACTCCAGGGGGATCCCGGCCAGGTCCAGGGCCGTCAGCATGTTCGTGTAGCCCAGCTCCGTGGAGAAGGACAGTCCGAAGACGTCGAAGGCCTTCACCGGGCGGTGGCTGTCCACCGTGAACTGGGGGACCCGGTGCTCGCGCATCAGCTCCTCCAGGTCCGGCCAGACGCTGTAGGTGCGCTCGGCGAGGACGCCCTCGCGCTCGTTCAGGACCTCGTAAAGAATCATGACGCCCTGGTTGGGCAGCCCGACCTCGTAGGCGTCGGGGTACATCAGCGCCCAGCGGACGTCGCAGGTCTCCCAGGGCTTGACCGTCGAGTTGAGCTCTCCGCCGACGTACTGGATCGGCTTCTGCACATGCGGGAGCAGAGCTTCGAGCTGTGGAAACACCGACACAGCGGCTTCGGCAGGCATCTCGCGAACCTTCGTGAGCGGGGATCTACTGACAGGGGTGACCATCCAGCCTAACGCGGTCGGGAGCACCCCCCGTACGCTCAGATCCCGCTGCCGCCCCGGATCGACTCCCACTCCCCCGGGAACGCCGCCTCGACCGCCGCCGCGCGCCGCTCCTCACGCCCGTACAGCACCCCGTACGTGAACGCGCTCTCGCCCGCCGCGTGGGCCTGGGCGGCCAGGTCGCGCAGGGCCTCGCGGGCCATCACGCTGTCCTGGTGGTCGCCGAGCAGGCTCTGCAGCGACTTCATCGCCTTGAGCAGGCCGGCGGCGGGTCCGCCGAGGGCGGGGGTGGCCGCCTCGGCCGCGTACCGGGTGCGCTTGGCCTTCTTGCGGGCCTCGTGCATCGCGAGGTCGCGGTCGGCGCCGGGGGCCAGGTCGAGGGCCTGGGCGACCAGTGCGGAGACCTTCGCGAAGTCCTTCCGTACGGCCTTGGTGATCACCTTCGAGGGGTCGCCCGCGGCGGCCTTCAGCAGGGGCGGGTCGGTGACCACGCCGTCCAGCGTGGCCAGCAGGTCGAGGTAGCGGCCGCCGTCCAGCACCGCGATCAGGTGACGCCGGGAGCCGTCGCCGCGCGCCTGCGACCAGGTGCGCAGCCGATCGCGGACGGGCCCGGTGACCAGGGCGTCCGGCAACCCGTCGAGTGCCGTCGTCAGGCGTTCGGCGAGGACTTCCTGGTCACGGCCGACGCCCAGCTCGCCGGCGAGCCACTTCAGCTCCTCGCCGATCGGGTCCGTGCCGGCGCGGTCGAGGACCTTGCCGTACGAGCGGAAGGCGCTGCGCATACGGCGGGTGGCGACGCGCATGCTGTGGACGGAGTCGTGCAGGTCGCGGCGGACGGCGGGGTCCAGTTCGACGATCGCGTCGCGCTGGGTGCGGAGGTAGGCGAGGACGTGGTCGCCGGCCGTCCGCGGGGCGCGGTCCGCGGGCGCGGGCTTGACCCGCTTCCGCGCGGCCTTCGCGGCGTTCGTGTTGTCCGTGGATTCCGTGCCGTCCGTGCCGTCCGTGTCGCTGAGGGCCTTGGCCAGTTTGGACTTCGAGGAGGAGCGTTCGAGGCCCGCCTTGCGGAGCTTCTTCTCCACCTTGTCGAGGAAGGCCGGATCGCCGTCGTCGGCGAGCTCCACCTCGATCTCCGTCCACTCCGCGACGCCGGTGCCGCCGCTGAGGCGCTCCGCCCGTACGCGGTCGACACTGACCTCGGCGAGCAGGGAGCCGGAGGCGTCGACGAGGTGGCGGACGTCCCGGGCCGACAGCAGGCGTACGACGGGGACGAGTTCGGCTTCGCGCACGCGGGAGCGGACGAGGGCGGACAGGTCGTGGGGGACGGAGTCGGAGAGCGGGGCGCGGATCTCGTCGCGGACGCCCTCGGAGACGGGGAGTTTGAGGTGCCAGCCGGCGTCGTCGCCGCCGGTGCGGCGGCGCAGGGTGAGCGAGGCGGCGGCGAGTCGCTGGTCGGCCGTGTCGTAGTAGGTGGCGTCGAGGTCGGCCACGCCCTTGTCGACGACGCCGGAGACTCCGGGGACGCGGGTCAGGTCCGGCAGGGCCGGGTCACCTCCGGTGGGGGGACCCTCGTACTTCCGCTCGATTTCTCGCTTGGTGTCCGCCATGACCTGAATCTAGTGGCAGCGGGGCCGGGATGGCAGTGCCCGGACCTGCCGGGACTGTCGCGGGAGACCGGATTTCGCCCCCGCCGCCCCTGCCGGTTCCGCTCCCCCGGGGGCCGCCGTCCCCGGTCCCCCGCGCCCGCTGAACGATCTCGTCCGAAAAACCCGGGCCGGCCCGAGCAGACCGGCCCGACCGGCCCGACCGGCATCCGGGGGACGACGGCAACCACCGTTCGGCGTACGGCACCTGAGCACGAGCCGGACCGCCCCTCGGACGGCGGTCGAACCCTGGTCGGACCACCCCTCGGACGCTCTCGGACCGGCCCACGAACCCTGGTCGGACCGCCCCTGGGACACCGGCCACCGTCCCACGACACTGGTCACCGTCCCCCGGACACCGGTCACCGTCCCCCGGACACCGGTCACCGTCCCTCGGACGCCCGTCGGGGCGGCCCCGGTGACCGGGGCCGCCCCGGAGACCGGCAGAGGCTCGGACGTCCCGAACGGGCGCCCGGCCCGGCACCCCGCGGGAGACGTCCCCGCCCGACCGCCGGAGGCCTACGCCGACATGGGCCGTTGGACTCTGATCGACTGGAGCAGGCCCACCGCCACCCATACCGCGAACATCGATGAGCCGCCGTAGGAGACGAAGGGGAGGGGGAGGCCGGCGACCGGCATGATGCCGAGGGTCATGCCGATGTTCTCGAAGGCCTGGAAGGCGAACCAGGCGATGATGCCGGCGGCGACGATCGTGCCGTACAGCTCGGTGGTCTCGCGGGCGATGCGGCAGGCCCGCCACAGGACGACGCCGAGCAGGAACAGGATGAGGCCGGCGCCCACGAAGCCCAGTTCCTCGCCCGCGACCGTGAAGACGAAGTCGGTCTGCTGTTCGGGGACGAACTGGCCCGTCGTCTGGGAGCCGTGCCCCAGGCCGGTGCCGAAGAGGCCGCCGGAACCGATGGCGATGCGCGCCTGGTTGGTGTTGTAGCCGACGCCGGCCGGGTCGAGGTCGGGGTTGGCGAAGGCGGCGAAGCGGTTGATCTGGTACTCGTCGAGGATCTTGAGCTGCCAGATCGCCACCGCGCCCAGCGCGCCGGCTCCGAGCAGGCCGAACACCCAGCGGTTGGAGGCGCCGGAGGCGAGCAGCACCCCGAGCACGATGATGACCGCGACCATGATCGTGCCGAGGTCGGGCATGAGCAGCACGATCATCATCGGGACGGCCGCGAGGCCCAGTGCCTGGAGCACCGTGCGGTGGTCCGGGTACTGCTTGTCGCCCGCGTCCACCCGGGTGGCGAGCAGCATCGCCATGCCCAGGATGATCGTGATCTTGGTGAACTCGGCGGGCTGGAGCGACAGGCCGCCCGCGACGAGCCAGTTGCGCTGGCCGTTGATGGTCGCGCCGAGCGGGGTGAGCACCAGCAGGATCATGAAGACCGAGAGGCCGTACAGGATCGGGACCGCGGTGCGCAGGGTGCGGTGGCCGAGCCAGACCGTGCCGATCATCAGGGCGATGCCGATGCCGGTGTTCATCAGGTGGCGGATGAGGAAGTAGTACGGGTCGCCCTGGTTGATCTCGGTGCGGTTGCGGGTCGCCGAGTAGACGAGGGCCGAGCCGATCAGCGACAGCGCGACGGCCGAGAGCAGTATCGGCCAGTCGAGGCGGCGGGCCAGCGAGTCGCGGGCGAGGAGCCGCGACATGCCGCCGCGCTCGGGGCCGTACCCGGAGACGGAGAAGTTGTTCGCTCCGGTCATGTCAGGATCCTCGTCCTCCGCCGCTTCCGCGGGCGCTGCGAGCGCCGGCGGGTGTTGCGGTTGCTCGCGTTCGGTGACGGTGTGGTGGCCCCGTCCTGCTGCTGGTCGGTGGTGCCGGAGGCGTCCTTCTTGTTGGCCTGCTGGTCCTTGGCCGGGTCCTTGGAGATCTCCGGGGAGTCGATCGAGCCGTCGGGCTGGATCTTGGGAAGGCTCTTCTGCGGGGTGGGGAGCAGGGCCTTCTTCTTGTCGATGGCGCCGTCGGGCGAGACGCCGTACAGGGCGTTGTAGATGTTGCGCACGGCCTCACCGGAGGCGCCGGAACCCGTACCGGCCTGGGCGATCGTCATGACGATCGTGTAGTCCTTGGAGTACGTGGCGAGCCAGGAGGTGGTCTGCTTGCCGTAGACCTCGGCGGTACCGGTCTTGGCGTGCAGCGGGATCTTGTCCTGCGGCCAGCCGCCGAACTTCCAGGCGGCCGTACCGCGGGTGACGACACCTTCCAGGGCCGCGTCCATGCCCTTGAGCGTGGCCTTGCTGATCGGGAGCTTGCCGCGGACCTGGGGCTTGATCTCCTTGACGCTCCGGCCGTCGGCGCTGACGATCGCCTTGCCGATGGTGGGCGTGTGCACGGTGCCGCCGTTGGCGAGCGCCCCGTAGATCATGGCCTCCTGGATCGGGGTGACGAGGGTGTCGCCCTGGCCGATGGAGTAGTTGATCGAGTCGCCCTCGCGCATCTTGTTGCCTTCGAGGCAGTTCTCGTACGCGATCCGCTGGACGTAGTCGCCGTTCTTCTTGCCGGTCTTGCACCAGACGGCCTTGTTGGCCTTCCAGTAGTTCTGCTTCCACTGGCGGTCGGGGACGCGGCCGGTGACCTCGTTGGGGAGGTCGACGCCGGTCTCCTTGCCGAGGCCGAACTGGTGGGCGGCCTTGTAGAAGAAGTCCTTGGGGGTCTTCTTCGGGTTGATGCCGCCGTCCTTCTTCCACTCGTTGTCGGCGAGGCCGTAGAAGACGGTGTCGCAGGAGACCTCGAGGGCCCGGCCGAGCGAGATGGGGCCGAAGTTCTCGCCCTCGAAGTTCTTGAAGACCTGGCTGCCCACGGAGTAGGAGCTCGTACAGGGGTAGTGGCCGTCGAAGTCGTAGCCGGCCTCGACCGCGGCGGCCGTGGAGACGACCTTGAACGTCGAACCGGGCGCGGACTGACCCTGTATGGCCCTGTTGAGCAGCGGGTAGTCGGAACCCTTGCCGGTGAGCTGCGTGTAGTCCTTGGCGGAGATGCCGCCGACCCAGGCGTTCGGGTCGTACGTCGGGCTGGACGCCATGGCGACGATCCGGCCGGTCTTGGCCTCCATCACGACGACCGCGCCGGAGTCGGCCTTGTAGTTCTCGCTGGTGATCTTGTCGTACTGGGTACGGGCGATCTTCATCGCCTCGTTCAGCTCGTACTCGGCGACGCGCTGGACGCGGGCGTCGATGCTGGTGACGAGGTTCGCGCCGGACTCGGCCTTGTCGCTCTTGGCCTTGCCGATGACGCGGCCCAGGTTGTCGACCTCGTAGCGGGTGATGCCGGCCTTGCCGCGCAGTTCCTTGTCGTACTGGCGTTCCAGGCCGGAGCGGCCGACCTGGTCGGAGCGCAGGTACGGCGAGTCGCTGTCCTTGGCCTTGGTGATCTCGGCGTCCGTGACCGGCGAGAGGTAGCCGAGGACCTGGGCGGCGTTGGACTTGCCGGGTGCGGCGTAGCGCCGTACGGCCTCGGGCTCGGCGGTGATGCCGGGGAAGTCCTCGGAGCGCTCACGGATCTGCAGGGCCTGCTTGGCGGTGGCCTCGTCCGTGATGGGGATCGGCTGGTAGGGCGAACCGTTCCAGCAGGGCTGCGGGGTCTTCGCGTCGCAGAGCCGGACCTTCTGGATGACGTCCTCGGGCTTCTCGCCGAGCACGCCGGCGAGCTTGGTCAGGACCGCCTTGCCGTCGTCCTTCATCTTCAGCAGGTCGGTGCGCGAGGCGGAGACCACGAGCCGGGTCTCGTTGTCGGCGATCGGCACACCGCGCGCGTCGAGGATCGAGCCGCGCACGGCGGGCTGGACGACCTGCTGGACGTGGTTGCCGGAGGCTTCCTTGGCGTACTCGTCGCCGTTGCGGATCTGGAGATACCAGAGGCGGCCGCCGAGGGTGCCGAGGAGGGAGAGCACGAGAATCTGGATGACGACGAGTCGGATCTGGACCCGTGGGGTCCTGCCGGTCTCGGGGATGTTGGTCACTGCTGCTGCCTCCCCCTCTCAGTGTGTGTACGAGACATACGAATACCCGGCCAACCTGTGTGCGCGAGCCACGGCGCCCGGAGTGAAGTCATCTGCGGTCACAGGCGCTTGACCCCCTTGATGCGCCCCGCGCGGGCGACGCGCGCTCTGGCCGCCTTGACCCGCATCCCGCGCTGGCTGCCGATGCGCAGGCCGGTGCCGGAGGAGAGCCACCCCGAGGAGACGTCGGCGGCCTTGGTGGACGCGCCCGACTCGCCGAGCGGGTTGTTCTCGGCGCGCCGGGCCAGCGCCATCAGCCCCGGGACCACGAAGGGGGCGAGCAGCAGGTCGTACAGCGCGGCCGTGAACAGCAGGCTGCCGAGGCCCACGTGGCGGGCGGCGGTGTCGCCGACGAGGGCGCCGACACCGGCGTAGAGCAGGGTGGAGCCGACCGCGGCGGCGACGACCACGGCCATCGGTCCGGTCGCGGACTTGAGCTGGCCGTTCTCCGGCTTCACCAGACCGGCGAGGTAGCCGATGACGCACAGCACGAGGGCGTAGCGACCGGCGGCGTGGTCGGCGGGCGGGGCGAGGTCGGCGAGCAGGCCCGCGCCGAAGCCGATGAGGGCGCCGCCGACGTGGCCGTAGACCATCGCGAGGGCGAGCACGGTCAGCAGGACCAGGTCGGGGACGGCGCCGGGGAGGTGGAGACGGGCGAGGACGCTCACCTGGATCACCAGGGCGACGACCACCAGGGTGGTGGAGAGCAGCATCCGGTTGAGACGCATGGGATTCGGCTCCTACTGCTGTTGCTGCTGGCCGTCGAGGGGGGCGTCCGCCGAGGGGGTGACCGTGACGGTCACGGTCGGCGTGGGCGTCGGTCTGGGCTTGGGGGGCAGGACCTCGTCGCGGGGGTCCTTGCGGGGGGCCTGGACGACGACGCCGACGATGTCGAGCTTCGTGAACGAGGCGTACGGGGTCACGTAGACCGTGCGGGTCAGGCCGCCGCCGGAGGGGTCCACGCGGGAGACCACGCCGACCGGGACGCCGGGCACGAAGGGCTTGTCGGCCTGCGAGCCGAAGGTGACCAGCCGGTCGCCCTTCTTGATCTTGGCCTTGCCGTTGAGCAGTTCGACCCGCAGCGGGCGGTCTCCCTGACCGGAGGCGAAGCCGAGTTCGTCGCTGGATTCCATGCGCGTACCGACCGTGAAGTCGGGGTCGTTCGCGAGCAGCACGGTGGAGGTGTCGGGGCCGACGGTGGTGATGCGTCCGACCAGTCCGTCGCCGTTCAGGACGGTCATGTCACGGGTGATGCCGTCGTTGGCGCCGACGTCGATCGTCACGGTCCAGGAGAAGCCCTGGGCCGCTCCTATGGCGATGACCTGGGCGCCCTTGATGCCGTACTGTCCGTCGCCGGCCATGCGCAGCATCTTGTTGAGCTGGCCCAGCCGGCTGCGGTTGCGGTCGTCGCTGCCGAGTTTCGCCTTCAGCGCCGCGTTGTCGTGTTCGAGCCGGGCGACGCGGTCGTGCCGGTCGTCCGAGTCGCGGACGGCGGTGATCGCGTTGCCGACGGGGTCGACCGCGGAGGACACCCCGTTCTCGATCGGGCCGAAGACCGTGGCGGCGGCCTGCCGGGCACCCTGGACCGGTGAGTCCTCTCCGCCCCGGATGTCCACCGTGATCAGAGCGAACGCGATGGCGATCAGCAGCACCAGGAGCAGCCGGCTCTCTCGTGTGTCCCTCACGTGCGGCGGCCGTGCCTTCCTCGTCGGAGTTCGTCGTACCCAAAGAGGGCAGCCCGCAGGACTGACCGAAGGGCCTCCCCAAGAGGCGGCCCCAAGAGGCTCTTTGGGTGAGCTTATGCCTCTATATCAACGATCCGCCGTACGAGAGGAGATCATCTCGTACGGCGGAACCGAAGAGTTACCTCATCTGCGCGGCTGGGCGTCCAGCACCTGCTGGAGCGCCTCGAACTCCTCGACGCACTTGCCGGAGCCGAGCGCGACGCTGTCCAGCGGGTCCTCGGCGATGTGGATCGGCATGCCGGTCTCGCGGCGCAGCCGTTCGTCGAGGCCCCGCAGCAGGGCTCCGCCGCCGGTCAGAACGATTCCGCGGTCCATCACGTCGCCCGACAGCTCGGGCGGGCACTTGTCGAGTGTCGTCTTCACGGCGTCGACGATCGCGTTGACCGGTTCCTCGATCGCCTTGCGGACCTCGGCCGCGGAGATGACGACGGTCTTGGGCAGCCCGGAGACGAGGTCCCGGCCACGGATTTCGGTGTGCTCGTCAGTGTCGAGGTCGTACGCCGAACCGATCGTGATCTTGATCTGTTCCGCGGTCCGCTCACCGAGGAGGAGGCTGTACTCCTTCTTGATGTGCTGGATGATCGCGTTGTCCAGCTCGTCGCCCGCGACGCGGATGGACTGGGCGGTGACGATGCCGCCGAGCGAGATCACCGCGACCTCCGTGGTGCCGCCGCCGATGTCCACCACCATGTTGCCCGTGGCCTCGTGGACCGGCAGGCCGGAACCGATGGCCGCGGCCATGGGCTCCTCGATGATGTGCACCTGGCGGGCGCCGGCCTGGGACGACGCCTCGATGACGGCACGGCGCTCGACGCCCGTGATGCCGGAGGGCACACAGACGACGACACGGGGACGGGCGAGATAGCGCCGCTTGTGGATCTTCAGGATGAAGTAGCGGAGCATGCGCTCGGTGATCTCGAAGTCGGCGATGACACCGTCCTTCAGCGGACGCACGGCAACGATGTTGCCCGGGGTCCGCCCGATCATCTTCTTGGCCTCCGCGCCGACCGCGAGAATGCCACCGGTGTTGGTGTTGATCGCGACGACGGACGGCTCGTTGAGTACGATCCCGCGACCCCTGACGTACACCAGCGTGTTGGCGGTCCCGAGGTCGACAGCCATGTCACGGCCGATGAACGACATTGAGTTCCCCATCAGGATTCGTCTGGCCTTCCCAAGTGGAGCTTTGACGGCTTGTTAGGTAAGGCGAGGTGGGTGCTGTGACGTGAAGGCTTACATCGTAGACGCGCCTGCACGAACACTGCGCGAGGGTCTTCGCCATTGTCAGCATGTGCGGCGCCGCCCCGCTTGTGGAGACGGGCCATCGGGGGCACGCGTTCCCCCAATCGGCACGCATATGCCACAGGACGGCCGGAAATTTCGCGGCCGCCCCGGATCGGACATCCGAATGACGAGACGATCCCGCGAAAAATTCGCGGAAAATTAGCGCTCGCGCGGTCCGTGGAACTCAGCCGCGGCCGGGGAAGAAGATCTTCAGCTCGCGCTCGGCGGACTCCTCGGAGTCCGAGGCGTGGATCAGGTTCTCGCGGACGATCACGCCGTAGTCCCCGCGGATGGAGCCGGGGGCGGCGGCGATGGGGTCGGTGGGGCCGGCCAGCGCCCGCACCCCTTCGATGACCCGCTCGCCCTCGACGACCAGCGCCACGACCGGGCCGGACGCCATGAACTCGACGAGCGGCTCGTAGAACGGCTTGCCCTGGTGCTCGCCGTAGTGCTGCTCCAGCGTGTCCTGGTCCAGCGTCCGCAGCTCCAGCGCGGTGATCTGCCAGCCGGCCTTGCGCTCGATACGGCTGATGATCTCGCCGGTCAGGCCACGACGGACGGCGTCGGGCTTGAGGAGGACGAGGGTGCGCTGGCTCACGGTGGTGCTCCTTCAGGTCACAAGTGTGCGGGTGACCGAGGCTACAGGGCGTGTCGG
This sequence comes from Streptomyces sp. NPDC059668, assembly GCF_042734135.1. Lineage (NCBI taxonomy): Bacteria > Bacillati > Actinomycetota > Actinomycetes > Kitasatosporales > Streptomycetaceae > Streptomyces > Streptomyces sp. NPDC059668. Next base: position 35,124 of record NZ_JBHWEL010000013.1, read on the forward strand.
GGTGGGTGTCACGCAGAGTCAGGTGCTACGTGGCCCGGGACCCCCGGGGTCGCGCGGGAGCCGCGGGGCGTGTCCGCTACGCGGCGTGCCCCTCCGCCTCCGCCTGCGCGGCGAACCGCGCCTTCGCCTCGTCGATCTTCCGGCCGTAGTGCACCGAGGCCCACCACAGCGCCGCGAAGACCGCGCCCAGGAAGAACATCGAGGTCACGAAGAACCCGCCGGCGATCAGCACGATCTGAAGGGCCCAGCCGAGCTGCACGCCGCCGGGGCGGGTGATCATGCCACAGAGCAGGACACTCAGCACCATGACGATCCCGCTGACCGTCCACACCGTGGTCGTGGACAGCCCCGGGTCCTTCATCGCGACCAGCCCGGCGAAACCGACGACGAAGAACTCGCCGATCAGGGTCGAAGCACAGAGCGTACGCACGGCGGTCAGCGCCTCCCCAGGAGCAGTCGGGCCTCGCCGACGGTGATGACGGAACCGGTGACGAGGACACCGCCGCCGGTGTACTCGCCCTCCTCCTCGGCCAGCGTGATCGCGGCCTCGATCGCGTCGTCGAGGCGCGGCTCGACCTGCACCCGGTCCTCGCCGAAGATCTCGACGGCGATCCCGGCCAGCTCGTCCACGTCCATCGCGCGATGGCTGGAGTTCCGCGTGACCACGACCTCGGAGAAGATCGGCTCGAACGCTTCCAGCAGCCCCCGCACGTTCTTGTCGGCACTCGCGCCGACCACACCGATCAGCCGGCTGAAGTCGAAGACCTCGCTGACGGCCTCGGCGGTGGCGCGGGCGCCCGCCGGGTTGTGCGCGGCGTCCACGACGACGGTGGGCGAGCGGCGGACGATCTCCAGACGGCCCGGTGAGGTCACCGCGGCGAAGGCCTTGCGGACGGAGTCGATGTCGAGGCTCTGCGCGTGCGCGGCACCGACGCCGAAGAACGCCTCGACCGCGGCGAGCGCCACGGCGGCGTTGTGCGCCTGGTACGCGCCGTGCAGCGGCAGGAAGATCTCCTCGTACTCCCCGCCGAGCCCGCGCAGCGTGACCAGCTGACCGCCCACGGCGACCTGCCGGGCCACGACCCCGAACTCCAGGCCCTCGCGGGCCACGGTGGCGTCGACCTCGACGGCCTTCTTCAGCAGCACCTGGGCCGCGTCCACCGGCTGCTGCGCCAGGATCACCGTCGCGTCCTGCTTGACGATGCCGGCCTTCTCGGTGGCGATCTCGCCGGGCGTCGTGCCGAGGCGGTCGGTGTGGTCGAGGTCGATGGGGGTGACGACGGCCACGGCGCCGTCGATCACGTTGGTGGCGTCCCAGCTGCCGCCCATCCCGACCTCGACGACGGCGACGTCCACGGGAGCGTCGGCGAAGGCCGCGTAGGCCATGGCCGTGAGCACCTCGAAGAAGGAGAGCCGGTACTCCTGCTGCGAGTCGACCATCTCGACGTACGGCTTGATGTCCTCGTACGTCTCGATGAACCGCTCGGCGGAGATCGGCGTGCCGTCGAGGCTGATCCGCTCGGTGACCGACTGGACGTGGGGGCTGGTGTACCGGCCGGTGCGCAGGTCGAAGGCGCCGAGCAGGGCCTCGATCATGCGGGCGGTGGACGTCTTGCCGTTCGTCCCGGTGATGTGGATCGAGGGGTACGCGCGTTGCGGCTCACCCAGCACGTCCATCAGCGCGGCGATGCGGCTGACGGAGGGCTCCAGCTTGGTCTCGCCCCAGCGGGTGGCGAGCTCGGCCTCCACCTCGCGCAGCGCCCTGTCGATCTCGGGATCGGCCGGGCGGCCGGGGACGTCGGCCCGCTGGGCGGCGCTGCCCCGGGCGCGCAGGGTGCGGCTGCCGGCCTCGATCACCGCGAGATCGGGGTCGCGGTCGGTCTCGGCCGCGACGATCTCGTCGAAGAGACCGATCGGATCGCGCGGTTCCGGTTCGTCTGACTCGCTGCTGTCGTCGTACGGGGGGAGCTCACTCACGCTCCCAGTCTACGGAGCCGTGCCCCTCCGGGGGTTCCCGCCCCCGCCGGCCCTGTGTCCTCGGCTCCGCTCGCCCACGGGGACCGGCCAGGGGCGCTGCGCCCCCTGGACCCCCGCATCGGCCTGAACGGCCTCGTCCTCAAACGCCGGACAGGCTGAAAACGAGGGCCGAAGCCCCACCCAAGGGGCGCGGGGAACTGCGCGACCAGCCCCCACCCACCCGCACCCCAACAACAACCACACGCCCCCCAAACCCGGAAGGGGCGAAGCCCCACCCAAGGGGCGCGAGGAACTGCGCGACCAGCCCCCACCCACCCGCACCCGAGAAACGACCAAGCCCCCCCGGAACCTCGAACCGCAAAGATCCCGGAGGGCACCCGTGGACTACGCCTCCGGCAGCCGCTCCAGCTGTGTCCGGATACGCGCGATGTCCTCGTCCGCCTTGGCGAGCCTCGTACGGATCTTCTCCACGACCTGGTCCGGAGCCTTCGCGAGAAACGCCTCGTTGCCCAGCTTGGCGTTCGCCTGGGCCTTCTCCTTCTCCGCCGCGGCGAGATCCTTGGCGAGCCGTTTGCGTTCGGCCGCCACGTCGATCGTGCCGGAGAGGTCGAGCGCCACCGTGGCACCGGCGACGGGCAGCGTCGCCGTGGCCGCGAAGGCCTCCCCTTCCGGCTGAAGACGCAGGAGCTGACGGATGGCCGCCTCGTGCGGGGCCAGCGCGGTCCCGTCGAGCGTCAGCCGGGCCGGGACGCGCTGACCGGGCTGGAGCCCCTGGTCGGCGCGGAAGCGGCGGACCTCCGTGATGACCTGCTGGAGCGCCTCGATCTCCCGCTCGGCACCGGCGTCACGGAAGCCGCTGTCCTTCGGCCAGTCGGCGACGACGACCGACTCGCCACCGGTCAGCGTGGTCCAGAGCGTCTCCGTCACGAACGGGACGACCGGGTGGAGGAGGCGGAGCGTCACGTCGAGGACCTCGCCGAGCACCCGGCCGGAGATCTTCGCCGGCTCGCCGCCCGCCATGAACGTCGTCTTGGACAGCTCGACGTACCAGTCGAAGACCTCGTCCCACGCGAAGTGGTACAGCGCGTCGGAGAGCTTCGCGAACTGGAAGTCCTCGTAGAACGCGTCGACTTCGGCCACGGTCTTGTTCAGCCGCGACAGGATCCACCGGTCGGTCGCCGACAGCTTCTCCGGCTCCGGCAGCGGTCCCTCGACCGTCGCGCCGTTCATCAGCGCGAAGCGGGTGGCGTTCCAGATCTTGTTGGCGAAGTTCCGGGACGCCTGGACCCAGTCCTCGCCGATCGGCACGTCCGTACCGGGGTTGGCGCCGCGCGCGAGCGTGAAGCGGACGGCGTCCGAGCCGTACTTGTCCATCCAGTCGAGCGGGTCCACGACGTTGCCGAAGGACTTGGACATCTTCTTGCCGCGCTCGTCACGGACCAGGCCGGTGAGGGCGATGGTCTTGAAGGGCACCTCGCCGTCCATCGCGTACAGGCCGAACATCATCATCCGGGCGACCCAGAAGAAGATGATGTCGTGGCCGGTGAGCAGGACGTCGGTCGAGTAGAACTTCTCCAGGTCCGGGGTCCGCTCGGGCCAGCCCAGCGTGGAGAACGGCCACAGGCCGGACGAGAACCAGGTGTCGAGGACGTCCGTGTCCTGCTTCCAGCCCTCGGCCTCCGTGCCCGGCGGCTCCTCGTCGGGGCCGACACAGACGACCTCGCCGGCGGGCCCGTACCAGACGGGAATCCGGTGGCCCCACCACAACTGCCGTGAGATGCACCAGTCGTGCATGTTGTCGACCCAGTCGAAGTAGCGCTTCGACATGTCGGCGGGGTGGATGGCGACCCGGCCGTCACGGACGGCGTCACCGGCCGCCTGCGCGAGCGGGCCGACCTTGACCCACCACTGCATGGACAGGCGCGGCTCGACGGTGGTCCGGCACCGCGAGCAGTGGCCCACGGAGTGGGCGTAGGGGCGCTTCTCGGCGACGATCCGGCCCTGCGAGCGCAGCGCGGCGACGATCGCGCTGCGCGCCTCGAAGCGGTCGAGGCCCTGGAAGGGGCCGTGGGTGGTGATGACGGCCCGCTCGTCCATGACCGTGATCGACTCCAGGCCGTGGCGCTGGCCGATCGCGAAGTCGTTCGGGTCGTGGGCGGGGGTCACCTTCACGGCGCCCGTGCCGAACTCGGGGTCGACGTGGGTGTCCGCGACGACCGGGATCGTACGGTCCGTCAGCGGAAGCTTGATGCGCCTGCCGACCAGGTGCTTGTACCGCTCGTCGTCGGGGTGGACGGCGACCGCCGTGTCACCGAGCATCGTCTCGGCACGGGTGGTGGCGACCACGAGGGTCTCGTCGCCCTCCCCGTACTTGATCGAGACCAGCTCGCCGTCGTCCTCCTGGTACTCGACCTCGATGTCCGAGATCGCGGTCAGACAGCGGGGGCACCAGTTGATGATGCGCTCGGCGCGGTAGATCAGCTCGTCGTCGAACAGCTTCTTGAAGATGGTCTGGACGGCCTTGGACAGGCCCTCGTCCATGGTGAACCGCTCGCGGTCCCAGTCGACGCCGTCACCGAGGCGCCGCATCTGGCCGAGGATCTTGCCGCCGTACTCCTCCTTCCACTGCCAGACGCGCTCGACGAACTCCTCGCGCCCCAGGTCCTGCCGCGACTTGCCTTCCTCGGCGAGCTGCTGTTCGACCTTGTTCTGGGTGGCGATACCGGCGTGGTCCATGCCGGGGAGCCAGAGCGCCTCGAAGCCCTGCATGCGCTTGCGGCGGGTCAGCGCGTCCATCAGCGTGTGCTGGAAGGCGTGGCCCAGGTGCAGCGAGCCGGTGACGTTCGGCGGCGGGATGACGATGGTGTACGGGGGCTTGTCGCTCTTCGCGTCGGCCGCGAAGTAACCCCGTTCTACCCAGCGCTCGTACAGCTTCCCCTCTACCTCGGCCGGCGCGTACTGGGTCGGCAGTTCGGAAGTGGGCGCTGATTGCGGCTGCTGAGAGTTCTCGGTCACGGGGTCAGTTTAGAGGCGTCTCCGCCCTGTCCCGAAACGCGATTCTTTCGTAACGGTCCGCCCCCCACCCCCGTGACGTCCCGGGCGCTGCGCCAGGATGTCAGGAACACATAAGCATCTGGAGGGGAACCCAGAATGAGCTACAACCAGCCGGGCCCGTACGGCGGGCAGCCCCAGCAGCCCGGACCGTACGGCGGTCAGCCGGGGCAGCCTGGACCGTACGGCCAGCCGCCGCAGGCGCCCCAGCCCGGCTACGGCTACCCGGCGCAGGCTCCGGGGACTCCCCCGCAGCCCGGCTACGGCTACCCCCAGCAGGCTCCCCAGGCACCACAGGGTGTCCCGCCCCAGACGCCTCCGTACGGTCAGCCGCAGCCCTACGGCCAGCAGACCGCCTACGGCCAGCAGCCCCCTTACGGCGAGCAGCCTCCCTACGGTCAGCAGCCCTACGGCGTCCCGCAGCCGCCCGCGCCCGGTGGCGGCAAGAAGAAGACGGCGCTCATCATCGGCGCGGTGGCGGTCGTGGCCGTGATCGCCGTGGGCGCCGCCCTCCTCGTCGGTGGCGGCGGGGGCGGCAGTTCGGTCGCGGACGACGGGGCGCACAAGCTGACGGCGCCGGCGACGGTGATCGGCGGCACGTACAAGAAGAGCGGCGACGCCAAGTCCGGCACCATGTCCAAGTCGGACATCAAGGACGCCGAGAGCTGGGGGGTCAAGAACCCCAAGGACGTCAGCGCGAGCTACCAGACCGGAAGCCCCGTCGACGGCAAGCTCGTGACGTTCAGCGGCGTCTACGGCAGCATCGACGACCCGGAGAAGGTCATCGACGCCATGTTCGCCAACACCGAGAAGGAGTCCAAGAAGGGTTCCTCCGCGGACGGCAAACTCGTCGGCAGCCCTCAGAAGATGACGCCCGCCGGCTTCAAGAACGGTGTCATGAAGTGCCAGTTGGTGGAGACCAAGGCCGGCGGCAAAACGACCCGGATGCCGATCTGCATCTGGGGCGATCACAGCACGGTCGCCTACGTGGTCTCGTACGACATGGCGAGCATCATCGCGGGCAAGAGCGGCTCGATGGACGTCGCGGCCGAGACCGCCAGCAAGCTGCGTGACGACGTCCGCGTCAAGATCTGACCGTTCGCGTCGACCACGAAGGGGCCCCGGTCGGTCGACCGGGGCCCCTTCGTCATGTGCCTGGTGTGTCCATCTGCGGATCGTGCGGGTTACGCCGTCTTCTGCTCCCCCGGGCCCCGCCCGCGGGCGTCCCGCGGGATGAGCGTCGGGTTGACGTTCGACAGGACCACGTCGGCGGTGATGACGACACGGGCCACGTCCTTGCGGGACGGGACCTCGTACATCACCGCCTGGAGGACCTCCTCCATGATGGCGCGCAGGCCGCGCGCGCCGGTCTGGCGGAGGATGGCCTGGTCGGCGATGGCCTCGAGCGCCTCACGCTCGAAGTCCAGCTCCACACCGTCGAGTTCGAAGAGACGCTGGTACTGCTTGACGAGCGCGTTGCGCGGTTCGACGAGGATCTGGAGGAGCGCCGCGCGGTCGAGGTTGTGGACCGAGGTGATGACCGGGAGGCGGCCGATGAACTCGGGGATCATGCCGAACTTGACCAGGTCCTCGGGCATGACGTCCTCGAACTGGTCCTTCTCCTCCAGTTCGCGCTTCGAGCGGATCGTCGCTCCGAAGCCGATGCCCTTCGCACCCGCGCGGGACTCGATGAGCTTCTCCAGGCCCGCGAAGGCGCCGCCCACGATGAACAGGACGTTCGTCGTGTCGATCTGGATGAACTCCTGGTGCGGGTGCTTGCGGCCGCCCTGGGGCGGGACCGAGGCCGTCGTGCCCTCCAGGATCTTCAGCAGCGCCTGCTGGACGCCCTCACCGCTCACGTCGCGCGTGATCGACGGGTTCTCGCTCTTGCGGGCCACCTTGTCGATCTCGTCGATGTAGATGATGCCCGTCTCGGCCTTCTTGACGTCGTAGTCCGCCGCCTGGATGAGCTTCAGCAGGATGTTCTCGACGTCCTCGCCCACGTAGCCCGCCTCCGTCAGCGCCGTCGCGTCGGCGATGGCGAACGGGACGTTGAGCATCCGGGCCAGTGTCTGGGCCAGCAGGGTCTTGCCGGAGCCCGTGGGACCCAGCAGGAGGATGTTGGACTTCGCCAACTCGATGGCGTCCTCCCGGCTCTGACCGCCGCCGTTCTCACCCGCCTGGACCCGCTTGTAGTGGTTGTACACCGCGACCGAGAGGGCCTTCTTCGCGGCCTCCTGGCCGACGACGTACCCCTCCAGGAACTCGTAGATCTCGCGGGGTTTGGGGAGTTCCTCCCAGCGGACCTCGCTCGTCTCCGCGAGTTCTTCCTCGATGATCTCGTTGCAGAGATCGATGCACTCGTCGCAGATGTACACACCGGGGCCTGCGATGAGCTTCTTGACCTGCTTCTGGCTCTTGCCACAGAACGAGCACTTGAGCAGATCGCCGCCGTCACCGATGCGTGCCACGGTGTGCTTCCCCTTCGCCTGGGAGACGCCTAGGTCCAGCGACTCCTGGTGCTGCCTTATGAACGACGGTACCTTGCCGAGCCCCCCGTTCGGGCCCCCCTTGGCGTGGTTCACTTTGTCGTGAACCGCGCCAAGGAGCGGCAGACGATACAGCGGTACGTCAGACGACCGCGGAATTGTTCATCTTGCGGGTGGAGATGATCTGGTCGATCAGCCCGTACGCCAGCGCGTCCTCAGCGGTGAGGATCTTGTCGCGCTCGATGTCCTCGCGGATCTTCTCGATCGGCGTGGTCGAGTGCTTGGCCAGCATGTCCTCGAGCTGCGCGCGCATCCGGAGGATCTCGTTCGCGGCGATCTCGAGGTCCGAGACCTGGCCGCGGCCGGTCTCGCTGTAGGGCTGGTGGATCAGCACACGGGCGTTCGGGAGCGCCATGCGCTTGCCCGGCGTACCGGCGGCCAGCAGGATCGCGGCGGCCGAGGCGGCCTGGCCCATGCAGACCGTCTGGATGTCGGGCTTCACGAACTGCATCGTGTCGTAGATCGCGGTGAGCGCCGTGAAGGAGCCACCGGGGCTGTTGATGTAGACCGAGATGTCACGGTCGGGGTCCATCGACTCCAGGCACAGGAGCTGCGCCATGACGTCGTTGGCGGAGGCGTCGTCGATCTGCACGCCGAGGAAGATCACGCGCTCCTCGAACAGCTTCGCGTACGGGTCGTACTCACGCACGCCCTGCGAGGTGCGCTCGACGAAGCGCGGGATGACGTAGCGGGACTCCGCACGAGGACCGGTGTACTCGGCCTGCGTGCGGGCGTGGAGGCCGCTGCCGGGGAAGTCGTTCACTGTGTCTCCTGAAGAGCCTGAAAAGGGCTGAGGCGGTCGCCTGGGGGCGCTGGGGGCTCCTGCGCCGCCCCCCGGGGCGGATGGCGGCGGGTGGGCCCCACAGCCGCCCTGAGGGCGCTGAGGGGCTTACGCGGCCCCGGTGCCGCCGCCGCCCGGCATACCGGCAGCGGTGGGCATGATGTCGTCGATGAGGCCGTACTCCTTGGCCTCGATCGGGTCGAACCAGCGGTCGCGGTCCGAGTCGCGGGTGATCTGCTCCACGGTCTGGCCGGTGTGGAAGGAGGTCAGCTCCGCCATGCGCTTCTTCGTGTGCAGCAGCCGCTCGGCGTGGATCTTGATGTCCGAAGCCGAGCCGGCGAGGCCGGCCGAGGGCTGGTGGATCAGGATCTCGGCGTTCGGCAGCGCGAAGCGCTTGCCGGGCGTGCCCGCGCTGAGCAGGAACTGGCCCATCGAGGCCGCCATGCCCATGGCGATCGTCACCACGTCGTTCTTGATGTACTGCATGGTGTCGTAGATCGCCATGCCGGCGGTGATCGAACCGCCGGGGCTGTTGATGTAGAGGTAGATGTCCTTGTCCGGGTCGGAGGCAAGGAGCAGCAGCTGCGCCGTGATCTTGTTGGCGATGTCATCGTCGACCGCCTGGCCGAGGAAGATGATCCGCTCGCCGAGCAGTCGGTTGTAGACCTGGTCGCCGAGGCCACCACCGATGGGGTCGCCGGCAGCTGTGGGCATCAGATTCGTCACGTATCCACCTGCTCGTCTTACGACGGCGCCGGGCCGTCTCACGTCTTCTGCTGGGGGCGTGGGACCCCGGTGCATTCACCGCTCCGGGCGGCTTCGGGGACTCCCCTGCCCTCGTATTCATGGACCCTAACGCGCTGGTCCCTCCGGGGAATCCCGCAGAAGGAACTGTTCGCTGTGAGCGCATGCGCCGCGCCCCCCGGACCGGGGTGCCGCGGGCCCCTGGAAGGCCGTGGGGAGCCGCGTGGTCAACCCCCGCGGGGCCGTGGGGCGCCCGCCGCCGGCCGTACGCCGTCGGGTGCGTCCGGTCGCGGGGCGCCCATCCGGATCCGCGCGCCCCCTGAGGCACCGGGCCGGCCCTCGGGACGAGGCCTGGGGAGGGGCCGGGGCCTTCGGAGACGGACGGGCCCCCGGGGACTGGGAAGTCCCCGGGGGCCCGTCACGGCGTACCGGTGAGGCGGTCAGGCCTCGGTCTGCTGAGGCGATCAGGCCTCGGGCTTGTCCTCGGCGGCCTCGGACTCGACGACCTCGACGGACTCCGTGGAGCCCTCCGTCTCGTCCTCGTCGTCCAGGTCGACGATCTCGCCGTTCGTGTCCTTGACCGTGGCGGCCTCGACGACGACCGCGAGCGCCTTGCCGCGGGCGACCTCGCCGACCAGCATCGGGACCTGGCCGCCTTCGACGACCGCCTGGGCGAACTGGTCGGGGGACATGCCGGAGGAGGCCGCGCGCCGCATGAGGTGCTCGGTGAGCTCCTCCTGGTTGACGTTCAGCTTCTCCTTGTTGACGAGCTCGTCGAGGACGAACTGCGTCTTGATGCCCTTGACCGCGGCTTCCTTGGTCTCGGCGTCCCACTCTTCCTCGGTCTTGCCCTGGATCTCCAGGTACTTCGCGAGGTCGAGGCCCATCTGGCCGAGCTGGTGGTGCTCGAGGTTGTGCTTGCGGGTGTTGATCTCGTCCTCGAGCAGCTTCTCGGGGACGGGCACCTCGACCAGTTCGAGCAGCTTCTCCAGGACGCGCTCCTGGGCCTGCGTGGCCTGGTCGTACTCCTTCATGTTCTCGAGGCGCTTGCGGCTGTCGGCCTTCAGCTCGTCGAGGGTGTCGAACTCGGAGGCGAGCTGCGCGAAGTCGTCGTCCAGCTCGGGGAGTTCGCGCGCGGCGACCTGGGTGACCTTGACGGTGACCTCGGCCTCCTTGCCGGCCGCGGAGCCGCCCTTGAGCTCGGAGGTGAAGGTGGTCTCGCCACCGGCCTCCAGGCCCTTGACGGCCTCGTCGATGCCTTCCAGCAGCTCGCCGGAGCCGATGGTGTAGGAGACGTCGGAAGCGACGCCGTCCTCCAGCACCTCTCCGTCGACCTTGGCCTCCAGGTCGATCGTGACGACGTCGCCGTCCTGGGCGGCGCGCTCGACCGGCGAGGTGGACGCGAAGCGCTCACGGAGCTCCTCGACGGCCTTCTCGATGTCCTCGTCGCTCACCGCGATGGCGTCGACCTCGACCTCGATACCGGAGTAGTCCGGGATCTCGATGGCCGGACGGACGTCGACCTCGGCGGTGAAGTTCAGCGTCTCGCCGTCCTTCAGCTCGGTGATGTCGACCTCGGGCTGGCCGAGGACGTTCAGCTCAGCCTCGTTGACCGCTTCGGTGTAGAACTTCGGGAGCGCGTCGTTGACGGCCTCTTCGAGCACGGCACCGCGACCGAACCGCTGGTCGATGACGCGGGCCGGGATCTTGCCCTTCCGGAAGCCCTTCACCGTGACCTGCTGGTTGATCTTCTTGTACGCCGCGTCGAGGCTGTCCTTGAGCTCCTCGAAGGGCACCTCGACAGTGAGCCGAACCCGGGTCGGGTTCAGGTTCTCCACGGCGCTCTTCACGGTTCGGTCTCCTTGTGGCTGACTTCTTGGGGGTACTGCTGCGGGGTTCCACCGCGTGCGTCCGCCCGGTCGGTCGGGCGGAGCCTCAGTGGATGCACGAGCCCTTGAGAGACGTGACAGTGCAGACATACGGGCGCGCAACCTGCATAGTAACCGCAGGCGGTACACGCCCCAAAAGGCGATCTTGCGATCCCGGCCATCGGCCTTCGGTCGCCGGATGCCGCTGGTGGTCGGGGTGGCGGGATTTGAACCCACGGCCTTCCGCTCCCAAAGCGGACGCGCTACCAAGCTGCGCCACACCCCGTCGGTGCGACACGTAGGGTACATGCCCGCAGGCAGTGCGGCTGCCGCATTTCACGGGCGTCCGCGAGGCGCCGGAACACGGTGTGCGTCCAGGGGGTACAACCCGCTAGGATGCCTTCAGCGCCGCGGTCACTGACCTGCGGTGCGATGTGTGCGGGCGTAGCTCAATGGTAGAGCCCTAGTCTTCCAAACTAGCTACGCGGGTTCGATTCCCGTCGCCCGCTCCGACACGGCTCAGGCCCAGGTCGGTGGGTACATCTACCCACCGCCTGGGCCTGCGTCATTCGGTGCCGGATCAGCCGTCCGCGCCCGTCGGGCTTCAGGCCCTTCTTCTTCGGCTCGCCGGACTACGGGTGCAACTTCTCGCCCTTCGCCAGCATCGCCACGTACTTCTCTATCCGGCGCGCCCGGGTCTCGGGCTTCTTGGCGTCCTGGATCCGGTACAGGATCGCGTAGCGGTTCTGCCGGTCCAGCGTCTCGAAGAACTCCGCCGCGGCCGGGTCGGCGGACAGGGCCGCCATGAGGTCGTCCGGCACCGTGGCGGTCTTCGCGCCGTCGTAGGCCGCCTCCCAGCGGCCGTCGGCCTTGGCCCGGTCGACCTCGGCCTGCCCGGGGGGATGCATCCGGCCCTGCTCGATCAGGGCGGCCACCTTGTCCCGGTTGGCCTTGGACCACTTGCTGCGCGGCTTGCGCGGGGTGAACCGCTGGAGCCACCACTGGTCGTCGGACGCGGCCTTCTGGCCGTCGATCCAGCCGAAGCAGAGTGCCACGTCGAGCGCCTGGGCGTAGTCCAGCGCGACGATTCCGGGGCCCTTCTTGCGAAGCCTGAGCCAGATGCCGGCCGAGACGGCGTGGTTCTCGCCGAGCCATGCCTGGAACGCCTCGGCGGATTCGAACGCGACGGTCTCCAAGTCCTGAGTCACCCCAGCAGCGAACCACACCCGGCCGATCGCCATGGCACATTCGGGCACGGCCCCGGACGCGGGGTTCACCTGGTCACGGCCGACGGGACAGCCGGCGCCCGCCCGGCCTGCGGGGTGTTCGCCACCCAGGTGGAGGGCTCCGCGGTGGCCCGTGTCCGAAGTGCGGCCCGTTTGCCCGCACATACCCGGCCGGCTACGACCGGTTACGCGACCTTCCGGACCGGCGGGTCACTCAGCACGACCCCTGCCCCTGGCGGAATCCGGACTTGAAGCCGTCCTTGAAGCCTCGCTGGTAGTCCTTGTCCTTGTCCTTGTTCTTGTCCTTGTGGAGAAGGGGGGCGGCCCGTTCGTCGTCGCCACAGCTTCGCTGACCCTGGCGGACCCCGGACTTGAAGCCGTCCTTGAAGCCCCGCGCGTAGTCCTGGTTCGACTTGGAGACGTTGGCGGCCGCGCTGACGTGCGTCTCGCTCGGTGCGGCCGCGGACGCCTGCTGGATGCCGGCCGGGACCAGCGCGAGCGTCACGGCGACGAAAGCCGAGCTCAGGACGGCGGCACCCCTTCTGGGCGAAGTGGACATAGCAACCCCTTCGAATATTTCTCACATAGGGTCAATTTCCACTATAGCCACCCATAAGAGCGTCGCAACTGGGCTTGCTGCTCAGGCATTTCCCGGTCGGACCCCGGTCTCTTCCAGGCGCGGGAGTGGTCGCCGCCGGGCACGGGAGGGCCGGGCGGGAGGGCCGGGGCGCGGCGGCCGGGCGTCCGGCGAGCAGGGGTGGCCGGGGGCGCGGCCGCGGGTCTCCGCGGGCGCCGTACGCGGGCCGGGGCACGGCCGGACCCGGGCCGGGCGCGCCCGCCCGATCGGGGACCCCCGACCGGTCAGGACCACAGGCCGGAGGGTGATCGATCAGAAGCTGATCGAGTTGATGGTCTGGGCTATCGAGTCGAGGAACCGTTGGATGGACGGAGCCATGCCGGTCGACGCGAGGAAGAAGCCGAAGAGCACCGCGACGATCGCGGGCCCCGCCTTGATCGATCCTCCCCGGATCAACACCACGAGGATGATCGCCAACAGCAGTACCACTGACAGCGAGATGGCCACAACTCATCACACCCTACGGTCGGTTCACTCTCCCGGCCCGGGGACGCAACCCCTCGCACCCCCGCCAGAACCATCGTGCCACCAACGCGGCTCCCGTATGCCGCAGGTGACACATCATCGGGTCGCGGACCCCTGGAGCGCGCCTCCCGTGATGTTCGCGCACGAGTGAACGGCACTGCCCCGCGGCGCAATTCGAGGACGCACCGGGTCGGAAATTCGACAGGACCGTTGCTGTGTCCACACATCTCGTCCGCAGCCAATTCGAATTGTTGCCGCGGGCACAGCGGGGACACCGCACACCGGCTGCCAACAGGCCACTAAAGACCAATGAACCGGACATTTCTCCAGAGTCGCCCGCGAGCCTTATGCACCGTTTAGTCGTGAAGAATGGGGACAGATCGCCCCGCAACGCCCCCTTGCGGTAAGCGAATCGGTATGCGGATCCGCTTGCGAACCAACAGGCACACATCTTCAAATACGGGGTACTCGCAGCCCATATGCAGGAATGACGTCGAGGGTTTTACGAAGACACACATACGACGCTAGGGTGCCTCAGATGTTCCACGCCGCCTCGCCCCCCGCAAGCGCAGCAACGTTCCGGACCGCTCCCCTCCGCGCCTGGTGGGAGGGCCCGTGACGAACTCGCTCCGACCGAACGGCCAGCAGCGAGCACCACTCCCCCCGGCACAGCAGCCGGCCCGGGGAGTGCCGGGTCCGCGCTCACCACGGAATCAGTCCGCGCAGCACGCCACGACGGGTACGACCGAGGCCGCCGCCCCGGCCGCGAAGCCCGCGGCGCGGCGCGACGCCTTCTTCGACAACGCCAAGTACCTGGCGATCGTGCTCGTGGCCATGGGTCACGCCTGGGAGCCCCTGAAGGGCCAGAGCCGCGTCCTGGAGGCGGCGTACACGGTCGTCTACGCCTTCCACATGCCGGCCTTCATCATCATCTCCGGCTACTTCTCGCGCAGTTTCGACATGCGCCCCGACCGTCTGAAGCGGCTGGTGACCGGCGTCGCCGTCCCCTATGTCGTCTTCGAGGTGGCGTACGTCCTCTTCAAGCGCTGGGCCGACGACGACCCGTCGCTGCCGATCAGCCTGCTCGACCCGTGGTACCTCACCTGGTTCCTGTGCGCGCTGTTCATCTGGCGGCTGACCACCCCCCTGTGGAAGATGGTGCGTTGGCCGCTCCCGGTCGCGCTCTTCGTCGCCATGCTCGCGTCCGTGTCACCGGACATCGGTGACGACCTCGACCTTCAGCGCGTCCTCCAGTTCCTGCCGTTCTTCGTGCTGGGCCTGGTCATGAAGCCCGAGCACTTCCAGCTGGCGCGCCGCCGTGAGGTGCGGATCCTGTCGGTGCCGGTGTTCGCCGCAGCGCTGGCGGTCGGCTGGTGGGCGGTGCCCCGGATGAACACCGCCTGGTTCTACCACCGCGACAGCGCGCAGGAACTGGGCGTCCCGTGGTGGGTGGGCCCGGTGATGGTGTTCGCCCTGTTCGGCTGCTCGCTGGTGCTCACCGCGTGCTTCTTCTCCTGGGTGCCGCGCCGCCGGACGTGGTTCACGGCGCTCGGCGCGGGCACGCTGTACGGCTATCTGCTGCACGGCTTCCTGGTCAAGGCCGGCACCTACTGGGGCTGGTTCGACCACGGGTGGCTGCACAAGCCGCTCGGTGAGATCTTCGTGACCCTCGTCGCTGCCGCGGCCGTCACCCTGCTGTGCACGCCACCCGTCCGGCGCGTCTTCCACTTCGCGATGGAGCCCCGCATGGACTGGGCCTTCAGGCGGGACGCCACGGAGCTGGCCCGCGAACGGGCCCGGGCCGGGGCCTGAGGGCTGTCCCGCAGGCCGGGCCCGGGCGGGACCGGCCCTCAGTTCGGGGGCAGGCCCAGCAGGACCCGCATGGCGGCGTACTTCTTCGTGAGCCGGGCGCGGGTGTGCTCGTCGAGGACCGCGAGCCGGGCCGGGTCACCGTTGTGCGCCAGGTCAGAGGCCTTGACCAGGAGGGCCCCCGGAGTCGTACGGATGCGCTTCGCGTACGACTCCGGGGGCTCTCCTTCGCGTTTGGTGAGCGCCAGCACGATGTCCCGTGTGCGAGCGGGCAGCGCGGCCTCGTGCAGCCAGTCCTCGGAGAGCACGTCGTCCTCGACGGCGTCGTGCAGCCAGGCCGCCGCCATCTGTTCGTCGTCGCCGCCGCGCTCACGCACCCCGTCCGCGACGGCCTGCAGGTGCTCGGTGTACGGCCGCCCCGCCTTGTCGGTCTGGGCGGAGTGCGCCGCACGGGCGAGGGCCTCTATCTCGGCCAGGGTCAGGAGAGTCTGCGTCACCCCTCCAGTGTCTCCCGTCGCAGGGCCGCGCGGGCCGGGACCGCGCCCGCCGTCGCCCCGAGCACGGTGATCGACGCGCGTGCCATCCGTAGGGCGACGGAGGAACGGCCGCCGGGAGAGAGGAGTCCCGTCGGGAGAAAGGAGTCAGCGGGCCGGGGCGGGTGCCTGCCGGCAGATGAGCAGGAGGGCCCTGTCGTCGTTCACGTCCTTGGCCACCGCCTCGATGAGGTGCCAGGCGGCGCCGTGGAAGCCGCCGGCGACGTACCGGTCGGCCTCGCCGGTGAGCCGGTCGATGCCCTCGACGATGTCCCGGTCGGAGGTCTCCACCAGGCCGTCCGTGAAGAGCATGAGGACGTCACCGGGCCGCAGCGAACCCTTCACGGGGTCGAACTGCGCGCCGTCGTACACACCGAGCAGCGGACCCTCGGCCGCCTTCTCCTCCCAGCGTCCGCTGCCCGCGCTGAGCTGAAGGCCCGGCGGGTGTCCCGCGGAGAAGAGCTCGTAGTCCCCGGAGTCGAGGTCGAGGACCAGGTGGATGGAGGTGGCGAAGCCCTCGTCCCAGTCCTGACGCAGCAGGTAGCCGTTGGCCGCGGGGAGGAAGGCGTGCGGGGGGAGCGAGCCCAGCAGGCCGCCGAAGGCGCCGGACAGGAGCAGCGCCCGCGATCCCGCGTCCATGCCCTTGCCCGACACGTCCGTGAGGACGACCTCCAGGGTCCGGCCGCCGTTCGTACGGGCCGCGACCACGAAGTCGCCCGAGAAGGACTGGCCGCCGGCCGGGCGCAACGCCATCTCGCGGTGCCAGCCGAGCGGCAGCTTCGGCAGCTTGCTCTGGACCCGGATGCGCTCGCGCAGGTCGAAGAGCATGGTGCCGCCGCGGCGCCAGGGCACTCCCACGCGGCTGCGGAACTGCGCGATCAGCAGACCGAAGAAGCCGCAGGCCGCGACGACGAGGACCACACCGGGCGTCACCCGGGACGGACCCTCCGTGTACGGGCCCAGTTTCACGGACTCGACTATCAGCGCGGTGGCGGCGGCCGCGTAGAGACCCAGCAGGCTCGCGGGGCGCAGCAGGAGGCCGCCCGCCACGATCGGGAGGACCAGCGCGGCGGGTGAGCACCAGACCGAGTTGACCAGTGTGGTCGCCGCGATCAGCGGGATCGTGAGCAGCAGACCGGCCAGGGCGATCCAGTCGGACCCGTCCCCGCGGAAGTAGTCCACGGCGGATCTGCGCAGGCCGGTGCGGGCCCGGTGCCATTGCTTCTTCAACCGGGCCGTGAACGTCTCGGCTTCCGCGCGCCGCCCTCGTCCTGCTGCCATTAGTTCGGGACCCTATCCATCGGACCAGGTGCTTGGCACGGGAGGTCCCACTTGTCCCCCGTCCGAGCGCTCAACATCACAGTGAACTGCACAGTGAACTGCACGGCGAGCCTCATGGAGAAGGTCACGGCACGCACCCCCCGCGGCCCGTGGAAAATCCTCTCGCTCGTACCGCACCGCCCTGGTAGGCATGGCTCATGACGACTGACTTGCGGGTGCTGCGGCAGCCCGAGTGGGATGCGTGGTACGACAATCTGGTTCGCGCCTTCGGGGGTGTGCCGGAGTCGTCCGAGGAGCGCGAGCTGTGGAGCGAGCTCACAGAGTACGACCGATCCCTGGGAATCTGGGAGGGCGACCGGTGCGTGGGCACCGCGGGGGCGTTCTCCTTCCGGGTCACGGTCCCCGGCGGCGCCTCCGTACCGGCCGCGGGCATCACGATGGTGAGCGTCGCGGCCACGCACCGGCGGCGCGGGCTGCTGACGTCGATGATGCGACGGCAGCTGGACGACATCCACTCCTGGGGGGAGCCGCTCGCCGTCCTGACCGCGTCGGAGCCGGCGATCTACGGCCGGTTCGGCTACGGCATCGCGACGCACCAGCACAACGCCGAGATCGACACGACCCGGGTGCGACTGTCCGTACCGGCCGGCACCGATGACGTACGTCTGCGGTTCGCCGCGCCTGCCGACGTCCTCGACGCCTGTGAGTCGGTGTACGCGCGGACGGTTCCGGGGCGGCCGGGCATGCTGGCGCGGCGGCCCGGCTGGGAGCGGGTGATGGTCCTCGACCCGGAGAGCGAGCGGAACGGGGCGTCGCCCCTGCAGTGCGTGGTCGCCGAGCGGGACGGCGAGGTCGTCGGCTACGCCCGGTACCGGATCAAACCGGACCACGACCACACCGGGGCCAAGGCCACCGTCGTCCTCGACGAGCTCCAGGCGCTGGACCCGGCGGCGGACGCCGCGTTGTGGCGGCTGCTCTTCGACCTCGACCTGACGACGACGCTGCGCACCCGGGGGCGTCCGGTGGACGAGTCGTGGCAGCACATGGTGTCCGACATCCGGCGCTGCGCCGTGCGGTTGCGGGACGCGCTGCACGTACGGCTCGTCGATGTCGACGCCGCGCTGGAGGCGCGGACCTACCAGGCGCCGGTGGACCTGGTGTTCGAGGTCGAGGACGCGTTCTGCCCCTGGAACGAGGGCCGTTGGCGGCTCACCGGCGACGCGAAGGGGGCCTCCTGCGTGCCGACCCGGGAGCCCGCCGATCTCGCGCTGTCCGTACGGGAGTTGGGCGCGGCGTATCTCGGCGGGGTGTCCCTGGTGTCGCTCGCGACGGCCGGGCGGGTGCGGGAGCTGCGGCAGGGGGCGCTGGCGGAGGCCTCGGTGGCGTTCTCCTCGGCGGTCGCGCCGTGGCTTCCGCACGGGTTCTAGTACCGCGGCGGGTGACCGGTTCGTACGGGGCCGGGGCGCGGGTTCCGGGGCCGGGGCGCGAGTTCCGGGGCCGGGTCGGGCTCCGGGGCCGGGTCGGGGCCCGGGACCGACTCCGGGTCCAGGACGGAGTCCCGGTCCAGCTCATCGGTGCTGGCAGTACGGGCACCAGAAGAGGTTGCGGGCGGCGAGACCGGCGGTGCGGATCTCGCCGCCACAGATGTGGCAGGGCAGGTCGGCCCTGCGGTACACGTAGACCTCGCCGCCGTGGTCGTCCACCCGGGGTGGACGGCCCATGGCCTCGGGGGCGTGTTCCGGACGCACCGTGTCGATGCGGTTGTTGCGTACGCCCTCGCGCATCAGGCCCACGAGGTCGGTCCAGACCGCGTCCCACTCGGCGGGGGTGATGTCCCTGCCCGGGCGGTACGGGTCGATGCCGTGCCGGAAGAGGACCTCGGCGCGGTAGACGTTGCCCACGCCCGCGATGACCTTCTGGTCCATGAGCAGGGCGGCGATGGTGGTGCGGCTGCGGGAGACGCGGCGGTAGGCCACCGACGGGTCGGCGTCGGGGCGCAGGGGGTCCGGGCCGAGGCGGGCGTGTATCGCCCGCTTCTCGTCGTCGGTGATCAGGGCGCAGGTCGTCGGGCCGCGGAGGTCGACGTACGTCACGGGGCTCGCGAGGCGCAGACGGACCGTGTCCGAGGGGGGCGGGGCGGGGACGTCGCCGAAGTTCACCTTGCCGAAGAGGCCCAGGTGGATGTGGACCCACTCGGAGGCGCGGAAGCCCAGGAAGAGGTGTTTGCCGTGGGCGTCCGCGGATTCCAGGGGGGCGCCGTCGAGGAGGGCGGCGGCGTCCGCGAACTTGCCCTGGGGGCTGGTGACGCGGATGGGGGTACCGGTGAAGGCGGCCCCGTAGTCCTCGGCCAGCCGGTGGATCGTGTGCCCCTCGGGCACGGGGTCCTCCTGGTTGTGTGCACCTGTGACGAACCGGGCGGGGGGACTTCTCCCGCCCCCGCCGCCCCTCTCCCTGGGGGCTCCGCCCCCAGCCTCCCGCCAAGGGGCTGCCGCCCCCTTGACCCCAGCTTCACCCGAAGGGCTCGCCCTCGAACGCCGGACGGGCCGGGGATGCGGGCCCGCGCCCCGGGCCCGACGGGCTGAGGCGACAGGCCCGCGTCCTGGGCCGGGCGGGCTACGCCTGCGGGTGGTGGGGCGGGATCGGCGGGAGGTCGCCCGTGGCCTCGTACGCCGAGAGCATGTCGATGCGGCGGACGTGGCGGTCCACGCCGGAGAACGGGGTGTTGAGGAAGGTCTCGACGAACTTGGTCGCCTCCTCCTCGGAGTGCATACGGGCGCCCACGGAGACGACGTTGGCGTTGTTGTGCTCGCGGCCCAGCGCCGCCGTCTCCTCGCTCCAGGCGAGCACGGCGCGGACGCCGGCCACCTTGTTCGCCGCCATCTGCTCACCGTTGCCGGAACCGCCGATCACGATGCCGAGGGCACCGGGGTCGGCCACCGTGCGCTCCGCGGCGCGGAGGCAGAACGGCGGGTAGTCGTCCTCGGCGTCGTAGACGAGGGGCCCGCAGTCGACGGGTTCGTGGCCGGCCTCCTTGAGCCACTCCACGAGGTGGTTCTTGAGTTCGAAGCCAGCATGATCGGAGCCGAGATACACGCGCATGGTCCGAGTGTGACACGGCTGTTCCGGATCGGCCTCGCCGGGTGCCGCCAGGCAAAACTGTGAGCAAGGCTACAAAACCTCAAGGAAACCTCAAGTAACGATCCGGATTCAAAGGTTCACGAATTCCTTTGCCTCCGATTCACTGGACCGGCTCGTACACCGCTCGTACGAGTCCCGTACACCGCTCGTACGGGAAGTACGAGAAGTCCGAGCAGTTCACCCCCAACGGAAGTACGGGAAATCCGCTCACCGGCGCAAAGGAATCCCCCCTCATGACCTCGCAGCCGACCCCCACGAAGGCCGCCGACGGCCCCGGAGGCCCCGGAGAACCCGGTTCGGGCCTCCAGGCCGGACTCAAGAACCGTCATCTGACCATGATCGCCATCGGTGGCGTCATCGGAGCGGGCCTCTTCGTGGGCTCCAGTTCCGGTATCGCGACCGCCGGACCGGGCATCCTGCTCTCCTACGCCCTCGTCGGCACGCTCGTGGTGCTGGTGATGCGGATGCTGGGCGAGATGTCCGCCGCCAATCCGACCTCCGGTTCGTTCTCCGCCCACGCCGACCGCGCGCTCGGGCGCTGGGCCGGTTTCTCGATCGGCTGGCTGTACTGGTTCTTCTGGGTGGTCGTCCTGGCCGTCGAGGCGACGGCGGGCGCCACCATCCTCGAAGGCTGGGTCCCGGCGGTACCGCAGTGGGGCTGGGCGCTCATCGTGATGATCGTGCTCACCGCGACCAACCTGGTCTCGGTCGGCTCGTACGGTGAGTTCGAGTTCTGGTTCGCCGGGATCAAGGTCGTGGCGATCGGCGCGTTCATCGTCGTCGGCGGCCTCGCGATCTTCGGTGTGCTGCCCGGCGTCGACGCCCCGAAGGCCGGACTGGGGAACCTCAGCGACCACGGCGGCTTCCTGCCGCACGGTCCCGGCGCGATCCTCACCGGTGTGCTCCTGGTCGTCTTCTCCTTCATGGGCAGCGAGATCGCGACCCTCGCCGCCGGTGAGTCCGAGAACCCGCAGCGGGCCGTCACCAAGTCCACCAACAGCATCATCTGGCGGATCGGCGTCTTCTACCTCGGTTCGATCCTGGTCGTCGTCGCCCTGCTGCCCTGGAACGACCCGTCCATCAAGGACAAGGGCTCGTACGTCGCGGCCCTCGACTCCCTCGGCATCGCGCACGCCGGCGAGATCATGAACTTCATCGTGCTGACGTCCGTGCTGTCCTGTCTCAACTCCGGCCTCTACACGGCCTCCCGGATGGCCTTCTCACTCGGTGAGCGCGGGGACGCGCCCAAGGCCTTCGCCAGGACCACCTCGCGCGGCGTGCCGCTGGCCGCGATCGTCGTCTCGGTCGTCTTCGGCTTCGTCGCCGTCTTCTTCAACTACAAGTTCCCGGACTCGGTCTTCCTCTTCCTGGTCAACTCCTCCGGCGCGGTCGCCCTCTTCGTCTGGCTGGTCATCTGCTTCTCGCAGCTGCGGATGCGGAAGATCATCGAGCGCGAGTCCCCGGAGAAGCTGGTCGTCAAGATGTGGCTGTACCCGTACCTGACCTGGGCCACGGCCGCACTGATCGTCTTCGTCCTCGGCTACATGCTGACCGACACCGAGCACGACGGCCGCGAGACCGTGCTGCTGTCGCTGCTCGTCGCCGCCGTGGTGGTGGCCATCGCGGTGGTCAGGCAGCGGCTGCGCGGCGGCGACGCCGCCGCCGTGGCGGAGCCCGCGGGCACCCCGGTGCCGGTCGAGGCCTCGTCCGAGGCCCGCTGAGCAGCACGGATCCGACGAGGGCGGGGCCCGGGGGGGGGGCCCCCCCCCCCC
>NZ_JBHWEL010000013.1:56964-85949 GCF_042734135.1 Streptomyces sp. NPDC059668
GGCGCGCGCGGCGGGCGGCGGCGGTGCCGGCCGCCCCGCGGGCGGCCGCGCGAGGGGCGCCGGGGGGGGCCGCCGCGGCCGCGCGCGCGCCCCCCCCCCCGCCCCTTTCCGCACGCCCGCACAGCCGCCCAGCCGCCCGCAGGCACACACAGTGGCTCACAGCGGTGTGAAGCTCTTCCTGACCTCGTCGTAGACACGCAGCGCGGCCGACTCGATGTCCGGGTGGTACCAGGTGCTGATCTCGTACGACGTGCCGCCGGACCGGAAGCCCAGCAGCCGGACGTGCCAGAGCCGGCCCCTGGCCATGACGGTGTACTCCCAAGCGACCGCGGGCTCCCCCCGGAACGTCGTCCGCTCCAGCCGGATCCGCCGGTAGTCCAGCCCCTTGCTGGTGTCCCCCTCCGCCTGCTGCCACTGCGCCAGCAGGTCCCCCTTGGCCGGGGTCGCGTTGGCCACGATCTCCTGCGCGCTGTCGGGCGAGGTGTAGTGCACCTCGGAGCCGCTCTGCGCCACCCGCTGCCAGCCCTGCGGCGGAACCCAGGCGTACAGGCCGGCCTCCTCGCGGGCCCCCGCGGGCAGGCTCGGCGGTCGCGACGTGCCGTCGACGGTGGGACGCGGGGACGACGGTTCACCGGACGGCGTCCGCGCGCCGCTCGGGGAAGACGACGACGCCGTCACGCCGGCGGTGTCGTGGGACGACCCGCCGTTCAACGCGATCACGATCCCCACGACGGCTCCCGCGACCGCCACCCCACCGGCGGCGACGAGTGCCGTCCGACGGCGCCCGCGATCGCCGGGAGCCGATGGCACCGCGGGGCCGGGGAGTTCACCCGGAGGCATGGGTACGGGGGCCGGGCGGTGAGCGGTGGGGTGCGAGGCGAGGGAGGCGGGCGAGTGCGGAGTGGACGACGGGACGGATGGCGGGGCGGATGAGGCAGAGGGGGTGGGGGTGGCGGTGGGAGGGGCCGGGGAGATCTCCGAGCTGGCCTGGGAGTGCAGCTCCGTGGGGACCTCGGTGGAGGCGTTGGGGGTGAGCGTGGAGACAGCCGTGGGAGTGGCGGTGTGGGTGGGGACAAGGGGCTCGGACGGCTCCGTGAGAGTGGCGGCCGGCGTCTCCGGAGCTTGCGTCACTTGGGCGCGGGTCTCGGGGGCGCGGGTCTCGGGGGCGGCTGTCGCCCGTTCCTCGCCCGGGGGCTCACCCGGGTCCGGTGAGTGCTTCCGGGTCGGGAGGTACCGCGCGGGAATGGCGTCCTGCACGGGATCGACCTCGGGAGCGGGATCGAACCCGCGCTCGGGATCAGGATCGGGGGCGGGGGCGGGGGCGGGGGTCGGACCGGGATCGATTGCGGTGCCGGGATCGAGTGCGGGTTCCGAGCCGGAGTCCGGCGCGGGGCCGGGAACCGGGTCGGGCACGCGTGCGCGTTCCTCCTCCGGCTGCTGACCCTGCTCCGTCTCCCGCGGCTGTTCCCTCTCCTGTTTCTTAGCCTCCTGCGGCTCCTGCGGCTCAGTCTCCGTTTCCCGCTCCGGCCCCGGCTCCCGCTCCGGCTCCGGCTCCCGCTCCGGCTCCGGTCGTGGCGGACGGCGCCGTGCCTCTCGTATCAGCTGCGGGTCCAGGAACACCGGCGTGGGGGACTCCTCGTAGACCGGCGGGACGCAGGCCGCGGCATCCGGTGCCCGCGTCCCTTCCCGTGCCGGCTCCGGCGCCGCGAACGCGATCGGCCACAACGCCGTCTCCAGTTCCTCCAGGCCGGGGCGGGTGGACGGGTCCTTCTCCAGGAGCGCCGCCAGGACGTCCCTCAAGCCGCCCTCGACGGAGGGGAGTTCGGGCTCCTCGTAAAGGACGGCGTGCAGCGTCGCCAGGGTGGTCGAGCGGGAGAACGGGGAACGGCCGCCGAGTGCCGCGCAGAGCGTCGCCCCGAGGGACCACACGTCGGACGGCGGGCCCTGCGGACGCCCCGAGATGCGCTCGGGCGCCATGTAGTCGGGAGAACCGACCAGCATCCCGACCATGGTGAGCGCCTCGGCGTCCTGAAGCGCGGCGATGCCGAAGTCGGTGAGGACGACACGCTGACCGCGCCGCTCGATCAGGACGTTGCCCGGCTTGATGTCCCGGTGCAGCACTCCCCCGGCGTGCACCTGGCGCAGTGCCGAGACGAGTCCGAGGCCGATACGGGCCGCGCTGGGCGGGTCGAGCGGGCCGTCCGCGGCCACCACCTGTTCGAGTGAGCGGCCGGCGACCAGTTCCATCACGATCCACAGCCGTTCGCCCTCGTCCACGACGTCGTAGATGCGTACGACGTTGGGATGGTCGATCCGAGCCGTGGCCCGCGCTTCGCGCAGGGTGCGTTCGCGGCGGGTGCGGGTGTCCTCCGCGTCGAGTCCGTCTATGCGCATTTCCTTGACCGCGACCTGCCGGTCGAGCACGTCGTCGGTGGCCCGCCAGACCCGTCCCATTCCCCCCTGTCCGATGCTCTCGGCCAGCCGATATCTACCCGTCACCAATAACCCCGGAACACCACCACTCGCATTCCCCGTCAATCTCCCGCACCCCCTCGACATCCGCCATAAACGTCCGTCACACAGGAAACACAATGGTCACACTTCATGCCGTACCAGCATAGTGCGGAGAAATCTTGTGGTACCTCTTCAAGTACTGCGAATTCAGGCGCAGCCAAGGGGGACGAACATGAGTTCTCGTCACACGACGACCATCGCGGGATCGCTGCTCACGGCATCTTTCTCGGCCGTGATGATCCTTTCCTTCACAGCCGTCGCGGACGATCAGGGACCGGGGAGCAGCAAGGGAGGAAAGGCCGTAGATCCGGCACCCGCGGGCGTGCGGCCGACCACCACGCTGCCCACGAAGATCTCGGTCGACAACAGTTCGCACAAGACGTCGATCACCGCCACGGTGAAGAACGAGGGGACCAAGGAAAGCGGTGCGATCCGCCTTTTGGTGGTCGGTTTCGACGGCTTGCAGGTCAAGGGTGTTCAGGGATGTTCCGCCATGGCCGACAAAGATCTTCCGAAAGGGTCGAACAGCGGTTTCGTGTGCGACGTCGGCAATCTCGCGGCCGGAAAGTCGAAATCGTACGCCGTCGACGCGACCTTCGATCTGAGCCGGACCGGGAAGATCTGCCTTCCGGTCCAGGACAGCACCGGGAAGAAGACGTTCTGGCAGCAGGGCCCGGTGCCGTTCGGGGCGACGAACCCGTCGCCCAACGCCCCGACCACCCCGCTGCTGCTCGACACCACCAACAAGCCGGTGTCGCCCGGTGGCGACGAACTGCCCAGGACCGGCGCCGGAAGTGACCTTCTGCCGCTCGGTGCGGCGGGGGCGGCGCTCGTCTCGGTGGGCGCGGCGGGGCTGTGGTGGTCCCAGCGGCGGCCTCGGCGGCAGCCGTCCTGACCCGACGGGACATCCGCAGGGACGCGGAACCGTAGAGCGACGGAACCGTGGAGCGGCGGGACCGCGGGAATACAGAAACGCGGAAGAGGCTCGCCGGACCGGAGGTCGCGTGGCGACCCGGCGAACCTCTTCCGCGGGAATCACTGACTCGGGGCCCCTGGCGTCACGTCAGGCCCGTGACGTCACTTCTTGTCGAGGAACTTCCACGCCGTGGGCAGCAGGCCCATCGCCAGCGCCGCCTTCAGGGCGTCGCCGATCAGGAACGGCGTGAGGCCCGCCGCGATGGTCGCGCCGAAGGACATGCCGGTGGAGGCGCCCAGGTAGGGGAGGCCGACCGCGTAGATGATCGCCTCGCCCAGCAGCATCGCGCCGGCCGTGCGCAGTACGGAGCGGTCGGCGCCGCGGCGGGCGAGGGCGCCCACGGCGGCGGAGGCGAGGACCATGCCGAGGACGTAGCCCAGGGAGGGAGCCGCGAAGCCGGAGGCGCCGCCGGCGAACCAGGGCATGCCGGCCATGCCGACGAGTGCGTACACCAGCAGCGAGAGGAAGCCGCGGCCGGCGCCGAGGGCCGTGCCCACGAGGAGGGCGGCGAAGGTCTGGCCCGTCACCGGTACCGGGGAGCCCGGCACGGGGAGGGAGATCTGGGCGGCGAGCCCGGTGAGCGCGGCGCCGCCGAGCACCAGGGCGGCGTCCCGGACGCGGGAGGCCGGGAGCAGGTCGGCGAGGACCTCGCCGGGGCGGATGCCTGTGCGGGACGTGACGGCAGCGGTGCTCATGGGGACTCCGGCGGGTGACAGGGGCTGCGGGACACGGTGACGCTATCCCAGGGGCCCTGAGCGGATCACCATCAGTGATCGACAAAGCGGGGATCGGCGGCTTGGTGCACCTCTCACAAAAGTGCGGCATACACCTGCCGGAGCGTGACACTGGTCACTGAGGTGGGATCGTTTCTGCTACGGAGCCGGGGCGAGCTGCCGCTGTAGGGTCCCGCCAAATCGTCCGGCCGGGACTCGGCGCCCGTCCGGCCGGCGTCCCGGCCCGCGGCGCGGCGGGACGGACAGGTGAGCGGAGTGTCACACTCCGTATCGTCCGCGTCCGTATGGTGGGCAGGGGCTGCCCCGGAGCGGAGGGGCCGCCCAGACTGTGGGCGTTTTGCCCCCTCCCCTGTAAGGGACCACCGCTCTCATGTCCCGCACCACGCTCGACGCCCCGCCCGGTACCCCGGCCGCCGCGGACGTCCCGCTCTCCCACGGCCTCAAGCAGCGCCACCTGTCGATGATCGCCCTCGGCGGGGTGATCGGCGCGGGCCTGTTCGTCGGTTCCGGCGCGGGCATCGCCGCCGCCGGACCGTCGATCGTGATCGCGTACGCCGTCTCCGGTCTGCTCGTCATGCTGGTGATGCGGATGCTCGGCGAGATGTCGGCCGCCCACCCGTCCTCGGGCTCCTTCTCGGCACACGCCGAGCGCGCGATGGGTCCGTGGGCCGGCTTCACCGCCGGCTGGTCCTTCTGGGTGCTGCTGTGCACGGCCGTGGGCCTGGAGGGCATCGGCGCCGCGAAGATCGTCACCGGCTGGCTGCCGGGTACGCCCGAGTGGGGCTGGGTCGCCCTCTTCATGGTGGTCTTCTGCGCCGCGAACCTCGCCGCCGTGAAGAACTTCGGCGAGTTCGAGTTCTGGTTCGCCGCGCTCAAGGTCGGCGCGATCGGCCTGTTCCTCGTCCTCGGCGTGCTGGCCATCGCCGGGGTGCTGCCCGGCACGGACTCCCCGGGCACCGCCAACCTGGCCGACTTCCTGCCGCACGGCGGCGAGGGGCTGGTCATCGGTCTGCTCGCGTCGGTCTTCGCCTACGGCGGCCTGGAGACGGTCACCATCGCGGCGGCCGAGTCGGAGAACCCGGTCCAGGGCGTCGCGCGCGCCGTCCGTACGGCGATGTGGCGCATCGCGCTCTTCTACATCGGCTCGATGGCTGTCATCGTGACGCTGGTGCCGTGGGACTCGAAGGCGGTCGTCGAGCAGGGTCCGTACGTCGCGGCCCTGGACCGGCTGGGCATCCCCGGCGCCGGCCAGCTGATGAACGTGGTCGTGCTGGTGGCGCTGCTCTCGGCGATGAACGCCAACATCTACGGCTCCTCGCGCATCGCCTACTCGCTGGTGGAGCGCGGCCAGGGCCCGAAGGCCCTCGGGATGGTCTCGGCCGGGGTCCCGCGCGTCGCGGTGCTCGTCTCCTGCGTCTTCGGCTTCGTCTGCGTCCTGCTGAGCTACTGGCGGCCCGACGACGTCTTCCCCTGGCTGCTGAACATGATCGGCGCGGTGATCCTGGTCGTCTGGATCTTCATCGCGGTCTCCCAACTGCGGCTGCGCCGGGCGGTGGAGCGCGAGACGCCGGAGAAGCTGGTCGTACGGATGTGGCTCTTCCCCGCCCTGACCTGGGTCGCGCTGGCCGGTATGGCCGCGATCCTCGTCCTGATGGCCAGGGAGCCCGACACCCGGGTGCAGCTGTACTCCACGGGCGGGATGACGCTGCTCCTGGCGGCCGCCGGGTACACCAGGCAGCGGATGCGCGCCCGGAACTGAGGCCCCACCACACCCGTCGCCCCCGCGGCACCCGCCACTCCCGAAAGGCCCTCGTGCGCCCCGCACGGGGGCCTTTTGCTGTTAGCGTGTAGTTGCAAGTCTGTTGCAATAAGCTTGGAGGGGACCCCGCCATGCCCGTCTACACACTCCCTGAACTGCCCTACGACTACTCCGCGCTCGCGCCGGTGATCAGTCCCGAGATCATCGAGCTGCACCACGACAAGCACCACGCGGCGTACGTGAAGGGGGCCAACGACACCCTGGAGCAGCTCGCGGAGGCACGCGACAAGGAGTCGTGGGGCGCGGTCAACGGCCTGGAGAAGAACCTCGCCTTCCACCTGTCCGGTCACATCCTGCACAGCGTCTACTGGACGAACATGACCGGCGACGGAGGCGGTGAGCCGCTCGCCGCGGACGGCGTCGGCGAGCTCGCGGACGCCCTCACCGAGTCGTTCGGCTCCTTCGCCGGGTTCAAGGCACAGCTGACCAAGGCCGCCGCGACCACCCAGGGGTCCGGGTGGGGCGTCCTCGCCTACGAGCCGCTGAGCGGGCGCCTCCTGGTCGAGCAGATCTACGACCACCAGGGCAACGTGGGCCAGGGCTCGGTGCCGATCCTCGTCTTCGACGCCTGGGAACACGCCTTCTACCTCCAGTACAGGAACCAGAAGGTCGACTTCGTCGAGGCCATGTGGCGGGTCGTCGACTGGCAGGACGTGGCGCGCCGCTACGCCGCCGCCAGGTCCCGCGCGAACGTGCTGCTGCCGGCCTCCTGAAGGCCCGGCGAGACGTCCTGCTCGTGATCGTCTTCTCACCCTTCACGCGGCAGGCGGAGAAACGGAGAGCCCCCGTGCGGACCTGCCGCGCGGGGGCTCTCCCACGGCTCACGCGCACGGCACGTTGAGCGACAGCAGCGCGGCTGCCCCGTCCGTCATCCGGAGTTCGGTGAGCGCCGCGTTGCGCAGCCGGGGGAAGACCCTGCGGTACTCCCCCAGCGGGATGCCGAGCAGCGAGCACAGCACCAGGCGCAGCAGGGTGTTGTGGGCGACGACCAGGACACGTTCGCCGTGGTGGGCGGCCGCGATACGGCGCAGGGCCGCGGTGCCGCGGGCCGCCGCGGTCCGGGGGTCCTCCGCCTCCGGGAAGGGGTAGGACACCGGGTCCGACCGGTAGGCCTTCGCGCGGGCCGGGTTGTCGGCCTCGAACTCGGCGAGGGTACGGCCCTCCACGACGCCGAAGTCGCATTCGCGCAGGGTGGGTTCACGGTGTGCGGTGAGGCCGAGGGCCCGGCAGGCGGGGGCCGCGGTGGCGGCGGCCCGGGAGAGGGTCGACGTCCACACGGCGTCGACGGGATGGGCGGCGGCCCAGCGGCCGAGGGCCTCCGCCTGGGCGCGGCCCTCGTCCGTGAGGGCCACGTCGCTCACCCCGGCGTAGCGGTTCTCGGCGTGCCAGACGGTCTGGCCGTGCCGGGCCAGCAGCAGGGTGGCGCTCGCCGGAGTCCCGGGGCTCGTGGCGTCGTCGGTGGTGTGCGTCGTCCTCATGACCCCGCAGTATCCAGGTCGAGGCGGGCGCGTGCGTGCGCTCCGACGGAAGCGGGCAGCCAGCCGCGTTCTTCGAGTACGTCGATCAGGCGTGCGTAGGGGTCGGCGAACCGCGCGGTGCGGGCGGGGCGCGGGGCGAGGTCCGTACGGACCCGGACCATGTGCGCGGCGGCGTCCGCGAGGGTGGCCGCGCCGCCCGTGCCGTACGCGGCCAACGCGGCCATTCCCAGGGCGGTTTCGGTCTGTTCGGGGACGCGGACCGGACGGCCGAGGATGTCCGCGCGCAGCTGGTTCCAGTAGGGGCTGCGGGCGGCGCCGCCGGTGAGGGTGAGCGGGCCCTCCAGGGGGGCGCCCAGGTGGTGCAGGTAGTCCAGGCAGAGGCGCTCCACGAGGCCGACGCCCTGGAGGAGGGCGGCCCACAGGTCGGCGTCGGAGGCGGGGGTGCCGAGGACGAAGGGGACGGCGTCCGGGGCCAGGAAGGGAAAACGTTCGCCGGGTGAGACGAGCGGATAGGCGAGGACCGACGCGGGTTCGTGGGCGGCGGCGGCCCGGTCCAGGGCGGCCGGATCGGCGCCCGGGAAGGCTGCCCGCAACGCGCCCGCGCCGACTCCCGAGGCCCCGCCCGGCAGCCAACTACCGTCCGGGGAACGGTGGTTGTACAACACTCCGGTGTCGTCCCGTACCGGGTGCGGGGCAACACCCTTGAGGACGAGCGTCGTTCCGAGCACCGCGTTCCAGGAGCCCTCGCGCAGGGCGCCGGAGGCGATCTGGGCGGCGCAGCCGTCGGTCGTCCCGGCGACGACCGGTGTACCGGCGGGGATGCCGGTCCGCTCGGCGGCCCCGGTGTGGACCGTGCCGAGGACGCTGCCGGGCCGGACGACCTCGGGCAACAGGCCGGCGGTCAGGCCGAGTCCGGCGAGGGCGGCGTACGGCCAGGTGTCGTGTTCCAGGTCGTAGGCCGTCTTCAGCGCGTGACCGGAGTCGGTGGGCGCCGGACGCCCCACGAGGTGGGTGACGATCACGTCGGCCTGGTGGGCGAGGCGGGCCGGCCCGTACTCCTCCACCAGCCACATCGCCTTCGGCAGCCCCCAGCCGTTCTGCACCCGCAGGCCCGCCTCCCTGGCCCGCCCGGCCTGCGCCGCCGCGCGAGCGTCGTCGTACATGAGGCCGGGTGTCAGCGGGCGGCCCGAACCGTCGGTGAGCAGCACCGTGCCGGAGGTGGAGCACACCGCGAGGCCGCCGATCCGCGCCGCCGGGCGGCCGGCGAGCGCGGCCCGGGACGCGGCGCACACCGCGTCCCACCACGCGTCCGGATCCTGTTCGTGCCGCACCCCGGCGCGCCGTCCGCCCAGCGGGGCCGTGCCGCGGCCGAGGACGGTGCCGTCGCCCGTGACGAGCAGGGCGCGGACCCCCTGTGTACCCAGGTCGACGCCCAGCCAGGCCGTGCCGTCACCCTCCATCGGGACCTCCCGTGCCGTCGCACCCGATCGGACCGTCACCCGAACGTACCGACTCCTCCTCCTGTACGGCCGCCGCGTGGGCTGGGAACCTGCTGCGGTGAGGACCACACCTGTCCATGTGCTGGCCGCCGGTGACCACTTCGTCCTGCCCTCCCTGATCGCCGAGGCGGTACGCGCCTCGCTCGGTGAACATCCTTGCTCCGTGGATGAGTTGAAGCTCGGCTGGCCGTTGGAGCCGTTCGGTCCGGTGGCCGAGGTGGAGGAGGCGAGCGACGCCGAGGAGGAGCTGATCGACAGACTCTCCGACGCGGACGTCCTGGTCACCCAGATGGGGCCGGTGACGGAGCGGGTCCTCGCCTCGTCACCCCGGCTGCGGCTGGTGGTCGTGTGCCGGGGCGGTCCGGTGAACGTGAACCGCGAAGCGGCCCGCGCGCACGGCGTACGGGTGTGCTTCGCGCCCGGCCGGAACGCGGCGGCCACCGCCGAGTTCACCGTCGGGCTGCTCCTCGCGGTCCTGCGGCGCATTCCGCGGGCGCACGATCTCCTGGCCCGGCGGGAGAGCTGGGACGGGGCGGCGTACTACACGTACGAGCGGGCGGGGCTCGAACTGGAGGACCTGCCGGTCGGACTCGTCGGGTACGGGGCGGTCGGCAGCCGGGTCGCGCGGGTGCTCGGGGCGTTCGGCGCGCGGGTCCTGGTGTACGACCCGTACGTGCGCGGCGAGGTGCACGGCCTGCGGGTCGGCTCGCTGGACGAACTGCTGCGCCTGTCCCGGGTGGTCAGTCTGCACGCCCGCCTCACCTCCGAGACCCGTGGCCTGCTCGGCGCCCGCGAGCTGGCGCTGCTGCCGCCCGGCGCCGTGCTGGTGAACGTGGCGCGCGGCCCGCTGGTCGACGAGAGCGCGCTGTGCGAGGCGCTGCGCAGCGGGCGGCTGTCGGCGGCGGCGCTCGACACCTACGAGCGGGAGCCGGTCCCGTCCGGCTCGCCCCTCTTCGGCCTCGCCGCCTCCGGACGGCTGGTCATGACCCCGCATCTGGGCGGGGCGAGCCGCGCGGTGGCCGAGAAGGCGGCCCGGATCGCGGCGGCCGAGGTGGGCCGCTGGACCCGCGGGGAACCACTGGCGCACTGCCTCGACTGAGGCCCGTACCGAGCGACGCGTTGACCTGAGGAGGCGGCATGTACGTCGGTGTCGATGTGGGCACGTCCGTGGTGAAGGCCGCGGCCTTCGACTCCGGGGGCCGTCCGCTGGCCGTCGAGGCGCGGCCGGTGGACCTCACCCTGCGCGGCGGTCTCGTCGAACAGGACATGGAGGAGGTGTACGCGGCGGTGGTCGCCGTGCTCACCGCGCTGACCGCCGCCGTGCCCGGCCCGGTGGAACTGGCGGGGCTGACCGGGCAGGGCGACGGGGTGTGGCTGGTCGACGGCGAGGGCCTGCCGGTGCGCGCCGCCGCCTCCTGGATGGACGGCCGGGCCCACGGGCTGCTCGACGGGTGGCTGGCGGACGGCACCTTCGAAGAGGTCTTCCGGCGTACCGGCGGCGCGATGTTCCCGGGCTCCCCCGGCCCGCTGCTGGCCTGGCTCGACCGTCACGAGCCCGCGTCCCTCGACGCCGCGGCCACGGCCCTGTACTGCAAGGACATGGTCTTCGAACGGCTGACCGGGGTGCGGGCGACCGATGTCTCGGACGCGTCGATGCCGTTCCTCGACCCCCGCACCCGGACGTACGACGACCGTGTCGTCGACCTGCTCGGCCTGAGCCACCGGAGGGGGCTGCTCCCGCCGGTCGGCGATCCGCTGCCCGTCGGACGCACGCTCGGCGGCGGGCTGCCGCCGCACACCCCGATCGCCAACGGGCCCTACGACCTGGCCGCCTGCGCGCTCGGCGCGGGACTGACCGAGCCCGGCGACGGCCTGCTGATCGTCGGTACCTGCCTGGCCGCTCTGGTGGCGACGGCCGACCTCGACCTGACCGGCGAACCGGCCGGCCTGTACATCTCCACCGACCGGCCGGGCTTCTGGCTGCGCGCCATGCCGGCGATGGTCGGCACGGCGGCGCTGGACTGGGTGCTGTCGACGACGGGGGTCCACCACGACGAGGTGGACGCGCTGCTGGAGGCGGCGCCGCCCGGCGCGAACGGGGTCCGTGTGCTGCCGTACTTCGCCCCGTCCGGCGAACGCGCGCCGTTCGTGGAGCCGCGGCTGCGGGCCGAGCTGACCGGCGTCTCACTGGAGTCCACCCGCGGCGACCTGGTCCGCGCGGTCTGCGAGGGCATCGGCTACGCGGCCCGGCACTGTCTGGAGGCCGCGGGTCTGAAGGGTTCCCTGGCGGTCTGCGGCGGCGGCACCCGCAGCCCCGCCTGGATGCGGCTGCTCGCGGACGTCCTGGGCCGGCCGCTGCGGGTGGTCGAGGGTGAGGTGGGCGCGCGCGGCGCGGTGCTCGCCGCCGCCGGGCGGCACGGGATCGCTCTCGACAGGGCCGCGTGGACGGCGCCGACGGCGGTGGTGCGGCCCGATCCGACGCGTGCGGCGTACTACGCCGAGGGGTACGAGGACCACCTGCGCAGGCTGGCACGGGCCCGCGAACGCGCCCGCCGCTGACCCCGGGCCACCGCGGCGCGCCGCGCCGCGGTGGTGTGCGGTGTCTTACGGTATGGGGGCTTCCGGTGCATTGTGGCGGGATGCCTAGGGAAATGACGTATCCCTGCTACACGTGCGGATCGGATCAGCCGCACCGGCAGCCCCGGGACGACCGGGAACGGGACATCATCCGCGAACTGACGCACGCCCGGACTCCGCACGCCTACGTCGACGACTACTGGATCTGCGGCCGCACCGACTACGACTGCCGCAACATCCGGCACGCGTGGCGGGTCAAGCCCTTCGACCCGCCACAGAAGATGCCCGAGCCGGACTGAACCGGAGGTCGCCGGGCCGCCGGCTCAGAGGTTGCTGAAGTCCGGGCCGGCCGTCCGCGTCCGCTTGATCTCGTAGAAGCCGGGCGTGGAGGCGACGAGCAGCGTGCCGTCCCACAGCCTGGCCGCGGCCTCGCCCTTCGGGGTCGGGGTGACGACCGGGCCGAAGAAGGCGATCTGCTCGCCGTCGTCGCCGGGGAGCGCGATCACCGGGGTGCCGACCTCCTGGCCGACCTTGTCGATGCCTTCCTTGTGGGAGGCGCGCAGCTCGGCGTCGAACTCGAAGTCCTCCTGGTCGGCGTAGTCGATCAGGGAGGCCGGCAGGCCGACGTCGGCGAGCGCGCCCGCGACCGCCTCGACGGTCGGGCCCTCGCCCTGGTTGTGGATGCGGGTGCCGAGCGCGGTGTAGAGCGGGCCGAGGACGTCCTCGCCGTGCTTCTGCCAGGCGGCGGTGACCACCCGGATCGGCTTCCATGCCTTGGTGGCGAGCATCTCCCGGTACTCCTCGGGGAGCGTGTCCAGCTTGTCCTCGTTCAGCACCGCGAGGCTCATGATGTGCCAGCGGACCTCGATGTCGCGGACCTTCTCCACTTCCAGGACCCAGCGCGAGGTCATCCAGGCCCAGGGGCACAGCGGGTCGAACCAGAAGTCGACGGGGGTCTTGCCGGAGATGGTCTCGGACATGGTTCTCCTCAAAGGGTCCTCTTTTCCGGGCCAACACCACGGATGCCCCGGCTCATTCCCGGGTGCCCGCCGTCAGGTGCACATGCGAGGATCGGTCCTGTTCACACATGTCTATGACGCCATGAGGGAGTGCCGCCCGTGCCCGGTGAGAATCTGTCCCGCGACGAGGCCCAGGAGCGGGCAGCCCTGCTGTCCGTGGACGGGTACGAGGTCTCCCTCGACCTGCGATCAGCCGTGGGCGCCGCCGAGGCCGGGGCGCGCACGTTCCGCTCGGTCACCACGATCCGTTTCCGCTGTGCCGAGCCCGGCGCCGCGAGCTTCGCCGACCTGGTCGCACCGAGCGTCACGGCCGTCTCGCTCAACGGCAGGGACCTCGACCCCGGCGAGGTCTTCGACGGCACCCGCATCCGGCTGGAGGACCTCGCCGCGGAGAACGAGCTGGTGGTCGACGCCCAGTGCGCGTACTCCCGCACCGGCGAGGGCATGCACCGCTTCGTCGACCCCGAGGACGGCGAGACCTACCTCTACACCCAGTACGAGCCCGCGGACTCCCGGCGCGTCTTCGCCAACTTCGAGCAGCCGGACCTCAAGGCGCCCTTCCGCTTCGAGGTGCGGGCCCCCGAGGGCTGGGTCGTGTGGAGCAACGGCGTCGGTGAACTCACCGACGGGGTGTGGCAGTTCGCCGAGACGAAGCCGATCTCGACGTACATCACGGCGGTCGTGGCGGGTCCGTACCACTATGTGACGGACAGCTACTCCCGCACCTTCGACGACGGTACGACGCTGGAGATCCCGCTCGGCGCCATGTGCCGCAAGGGTCTGGCCCCCCACTTCGACGCGGACGACGTCTTCCTCGTCACCAAGCAGGGTCTGGACTTCTTCCACGACCACTTCGACTACCCGTACCCCTTCGGCAAGTACGACCAGGCGTTCGTGCCCGAGTACAACCTCGGCGCGATGGAGAACCCGGGACTCGTCACCTTCCGGGAGGAGTACATCTTCCGCGGCAAGGTCACGCGGGCGTCGTACGAGGGCCGGGCGAACGTCATCCTGCACGAGATGGCGCACATGTGGTTCGGCGACCTCGTCACCATGGAGTGGTGGGACGACCTGTGGCTCAAGGAATCCTTCGCCGACTTCATGGGCGCGTTCGCGCTGGTCGGGGCGACCCGCTTCGAGGACGGCTGGATCACCTTCGCCAACCGCCGCAAGGCGTGGGCCTACCGCGCCGACCAGCTGCCCTCCACGCACCCGATCACCGCCGACATCCGCGACCTGCAGGACGCCAAGCTCAACTTCGACGGCATCACGTACGCCAAGGGCGCCTCGGTCCTCAAGCAGCTCGTCGCGTACGTCGGCCAGGACGCGTTCCTGGAGGGCGCGCGCCGGTACTTCAAGCGCAACGCGTACGGCAACACGCGCCTGGGCGACCTGCTGTCGGCGCTGGAGGAGACCAGCGGGCGCGATCTGGCCACCTGGTCCCGGGCGTGGCTGCAGACGGCCGGCGTCAACTCGCTGACCCCGCAGGTGATCCTGGACGCGGACGGACGCGTCGCCGAGCTGTCCGTGCTCCAGGAAGCGGCCGAGTCGCACCCCGAACTGCGCCCGCACCGCGTCGCGGTGGGCCTCTACCGGCGCGAGACCGGGCCGGACGGGGAGCCCGGCCCCCTGGTGCGTTACGCGCGCGCCGAGACGGACGTCGACGGCCCGCGCACGGTCGTCGGGGAACTCGTCGGCGCCGACGCCCCGGAGCTGGTCCTCGTCAACGACGACGACCTGACCTACTGCAAGATCCGCTTCGACGAGAACTCGCTGGCCACGCTGCGGGAGCTGCTCGGCGACCTCACCGACCCGCTCGCCCGCGCGCTGTGCTGGTCGGCGCTGTGGAACCTGACCCGGGACGGGCTGCTGCCCGCCCGTGACTTCGTCGGCCTGGTGCTGCGCTTCGCGGGCCGCGAGTCCGACATCGGCGTGCTCCAGATGCTGCACGCGTGGGCCGACTCCGCGCTCACCCACTACGCGGCGCCGGACTGGCGGGCGACCGGCGGCCGGCTCCTCGCCGAGGGCGCCCAGAAGGAGCTCCGGCTCGCCGAGCCCGGCAGCCAGCACCAGCTCACCTGGGCCCGTTTCTTCGCGGCGGTCGCGTCCGAACGGGCCGACCTGCGGCTGCTCCAGGACCTGCTGGACGGCACGGCGAAGATCGACGGCCTGGACGTCGACCAGGAGCTGCGCTGGGCGTTGCTGGAACCGCTGGCCGCGCACGGGATCGCCGACGAGGCCGCGCTCGCCGCCGAGCTGGCCCGCGACGACACGGCCTCCGGCAAGCGCCACCAGGTCCGCTGCCTCGCCGCCCGCCCGTCGGCGGCGGTCAAGGCCCAGGCCTGGGCCCAGGTCGTCGAGTCGGACGCGCTGTCGAACGCGCTCGTGGAGGCGACCATCGCGGGCTTCACCCGGCCGTCGCAGCGGGAGCTGCTCGCGCCGTACACCGCGAAGTACTTCGCCGCCATCGAGCGGATCTGGGCCGAGCGGTCCATCCAGATCGGCATGGACGTGGTGAGGGGGCTGTTCCCCTCCCTGCGGGACTCCCAGGAGACCCTGGACGCGACGGACGCGTGGCTGACGGCGCACGAGAGCGCGGCGCCGGCCCTGCGCCGCCTGGTCATCGAGGCCCGCGACGACCTGGCACGGGCGCTGCGCGCACAGCGGCGCGACGCGGCGGCCGCCGGCTGAGACGGGCGGACACCGACGGACCCGGAGGGGTCCGGCCCGCGGCACCAAGAGGGGCACCGGTTCCGGCCGGTGCCCCTCTTGCCGTGCCCCGCTGCGCTGCCGTACCGCTGCCGTGGCCCTGTCGTGGCCCTGCCGTGCGCACCACCGGTACGGGTGGTTACGAAATTCAGGTATGCAGAGCCGTAACCCCTACTAATCCCCATCCGGACCAGCGCCTTTCGGCAGTCGAACGCCCGTACTTTAGGACGAGCTTGTCCGCATTTGTCGACGAGCGTGTAACAGCGGTTAGGGGACGGATCGGGCGCGGAAAGCCCCCGTGCATGAACCACAACACCCCGCTCTCCCCCCGCCCCCTGCGCCACCTCTCCGACGTCCGGCGCCGTGTGCTGACCACCGCCCAGCTGCGTGCCCGCGGTGTCACCGCCGCCGGGGCGAGCGAGCAGTGCCGGCCGGGCGGACCCTGGCAGCAGTTCCTTCCGGGTGTCTTCCTTCTCCACGCCGGCCCGCCCACCTCCGAGGAACGCCTGCACGCGGTCCTGCTGTTCGCCGCCCGCACCCCCGCGACGGCGCCCGCGACCGCGATCCCCGTCCAGCCCGGCGCCGAGGAGCCGCACGCACCCCAGCCCTACTCGGACGCGCTGATCACCGGCCTCGCCGCCCTCACCCTGTACGGCTTCGCATCGGCCCCGTCGCTGCTCTCCCTCGATCGGATCGACGTCCTGGTCCCCCGGCTGCGCCGGCTGCGTTCGCAGGGCTGCGCCCGCATCGTCCGCACCGCCTCGCTTCCCGCCCCCTCCTACGTCACCGGCGTCCCGGTCGCCCCGGTCCCGCGCGCCCTCGCCGACGCGGTGGCGGAGCTGACGGACGCGGACCTGGTACGCCGGCTGCTGACCGAGGCGGTGCGCGGCGGCCACTGCGATCCGGCGGCGGTGGTGCGGGAGTTGACGCAGGCCCGGCTGCTGGGCCGGCCGCACGTGGTGGACGCCGTCGACTCCCTGCTGGCCGAGGGGCGGGCCGTCGCGGAGGACCGGCTCTACCGCATGGTCCGTGAGTGCGGCCTGCCCGACCCGGTCTGGAACGTGGACCTCCGTCTGCCGGGCGGCCCCCACCTGGGCGGTCTGGACGCCTACTGGCCGGAGCAGGCGGTGGCCCTGGAGCTGGACACCCGGGCTCCCCGCCAGGACGAGGACGCCCTCTGGTCGGAGTACGCCCGCAAGCGCGAGCACCTGGAGCGTCTGGGCATCACCGTCGTCCACGTCACGCCGAAGAAGCTCCGCGACGCGGCCCAGCAGCAGGCGACGGTCGTCCGGACCGCCCTGATGGCGGCGAACGACCGCGAACCGGCGGCCTATGTCGTGGTGCTGCCCCGGTAGGGAGGGACCGGTCCGGCGGCAGGAGGGGAGCGGAGGGGCCACCGGGTGCCGGGGCCCCTCCTCGTGCGTGCGGGCGCGGCCCGGGGTCCGGGCGGCGGGCTACTCGGGGCAGTACTCGGCGTCGATCACCGCGTCGCCGTCCCCCGACCAGTCCCCGTTGAAGTTGAAGGCGAGGGAGTGGCGGCCGTCCGCCGTCGTGGTGGCCGAGGAGGTCGAGCCGTGGATGCCGCCGTCGTGGCCCCAGACGTGGACGCCGCAGCCGAGGGTGCGGTCGATCAGGCCGAGACCGTAGCGGGCGTTCGGGACCCCTTCGACCGCGACCGTGGTCTTCATCTCCTTGAGCTGCTCGGGCGGGAGGAGCCGGCCGCGCAGCAACGCCGAGTAGAAGCGGTTCAGGTCGGAGGAGTCGGAGATCATCCCGCCCGCGGAGGAGGCGAGGGAGGGATTCAGGGTCGTCACGTCGTACGTCGGGCCGGTCGTCGTCGTGGCCAGTTTCGAGTACGCGCGGCTGCTGGGGCGCGGGAGCGTCGTCCGGGTGCCGGGCACGGAGGTCGCGCGCAGGTCCAGCGGGGCGATGACGCGCCGGTCGATCTCCGTCGCGTACGAGTGGCCGGTGACCTTCTCGATCACCATGCCCGCGAGGACGTAGTTGGTGTTGGAGTAGCTCCAGGAGGCGCCGGGCGCGAAGACCGGCCGGTGGGCCGTCGCGATCGCCACGAGCTCGGCGGGCGACTTGGTGTCGTAGCGGTGCCGGAGGAAACCGTCCTTGAGGAAGTAGGTCCGTACGAAGTCCTCGTCCTCGGTGTAGTCGAAGATGCCGCTGGTGTGGTTGAGCAGCCGCCGGACGGTCACCTCACGGCCGTCGTTGCCGTGGCCGCGGACCAGGCCCGGGAGCCACCGGTCCACCGTGTCGTCCAGCGACAGCCGCCCCTCCGCCTCCAGTTGCAGCAGCACGGTCGACACGAAGGTCTTGGTGATGCTGCCGACGCGGTAGCGGTCGCTCCCGCCGCGGGGCGCGCCGGTCCTCAGGTCGCCCACGCCCCTGGTGGCGGACCAGGTGCCGCGGCGGTCCCCGGCCGTCGCCGTGACGCCGGGGA
The DNA here is from genome assembly GCF_042734135.1 of Streptomyces sp. NPDC059668. Taxonomy (NCBI): domain Bacteria; kingdom Bacillati; phylum Actinomycetota; class Actinomycetes; order Kitasatosporales; family Streptomycetaceae; genus Streptomyces; species Streptomyces sp. NPDC059668. The sequence continues at coordinate 74,742 of NZ_JBHWEL010000013.1, forward strand.
CGCCCGACCGCACGGCGGCCTCCATGGCCCGCTCCGTCGCGGCGTGGTCCGCCGCGGCGGGAGCCGCCGACGCGGTCCCCGCCAGGGCCGCCGCCAGCGCCAGCACGGTGAGCCCCACCACTTCCGTCCGTACGGACATCCGCTTCATGCCTTCCCCTTCTCCGCTTTTCCGCCTCTTGGCCGACGAGCACGTCGGCGGGAGGGACTCGGGGCATCAGGAGAGGGTTGAGCGGCTTGGAGCGGTTGGGCGGGATTCAGCCCTTCTTCAGTACGAGCTCCGTGTTGCGGTCGCCCGAGGTGCCGCTCAGTACGGTGCTCCGGCCCGCCGCGTTGAAGGAGAGCTCGCGGTAGAGCGCCGCCAGGCCCGTCTGGCTCAGGTCGGAGAAGTCCGTGCGGTGCGGGGCGGCGGACTCGATGAGGGTGGTGAAGAGGGAGAGCGTGCCGTCCTTGTTGTCGACCAGTTCGACGATGCGGGCCAGGTGCGGGAAGTCGACGTGGGAGGCGGTGTTGATCTCCCAGAACGACCCGTTGCCCGGCGCGGAGTGCGGGATGATCTCGTTCTTGTGGGTGTGGCCGTTCACCCAGGCCAGGACGTTGCGGTGCTTGGAGAGCGCGGCGACGACCTCCTCGCCGCCGTGGCGCTGCTCGCTGGGGTGTGCGGGGTCCTTGCGACGGTTGCGCATGGACTTGCTGGTGTGGTGGCTGAAGACGATCGCGTACGAGTCCTTGTTCTCGGTCAGCGTCCGCTCCAGCCACTTCAGCTGGGCCGTGCCGACCGAGCCCTCGTAGTGGCCGCCCGGGTCGGTGGTGTCGAGGGAGACGCCGATGACGTCGTCGGCGATCCGGAAGGCGTAGTACTGGGTGCCCGCGGCGAGGTTCGCCTCGGAGTAGCCGTGGCCGACCGGGCCCGGTCCGGTGTGCGCGGGGTCGAGGTGCGCCTTGAGGTACTCGGCGGGGGTGAAGGGGGCGCGCGAGTGGTCGGGGGTGACCGACCTGAGCTGCCGCGCGTGCGCCTTGAGCAGGTCCCGGAGCTGGGTGCCCTTGGGATCCTTGTCGTTCTTGATGGCGGCGCGCAGGTCGACGCTCTGCGAGGCGGGCAGGCTCATCAGCTTCTTGCCGCCGACGGCGAACTCGGCGAGGAAGGAGTCGCCGTGCCGGTAGCAGCCCAGCGGCAGCGCGTCGTGGTTGCCGACGGTGGAGTACCAGGGCAGGGCGAGACCCGGGCTGCGCAGTTCGCGGATGGCGGCGGCCAGGAAGCCGTGGAGGTGCGGGAAGCCGCGCTGCTTGTCGGCGTCGCGCACGGCCCCGTCGGGCTGCCAGTACGTCGTGATGCCGCTGTTCTGGACGCCCTCGTAGTGGCGCGGGTCACCGCTGTTGGGGCTGATGCGGCCACCGCTCATGACCTTCAGGAACCAGTCCAGCTCCGTCTTGGAGTTGTTGTCCGTGTTGTCCCCGGTGGTGATCACGAAGTGCAGCGGGGACCCGGTGACGGGGGCTCCCCGCAGCGAGTTGACCCGCTCGACGAGCGAGACGGCGCCCGCGACGGTCAGCGCCTCCTGCGGACGCCAGGCGTTCGCGGCGCCCGAGCGCAGGAACTCCAGCCGCAGCGGGTGCTGGACGTCGATCAGGTGCAGGTCGGTGAACTGTACGAAGGAGGCGAGCGCGGTGCGCCGCTCGGCCCGGCCGGCCTTGGCCGACGCCAGCTCGCCGCGCACCACCCGCTTCCAGGCGGGGCCGTCGCCGAGCCGCTGGTAACCGCCGGTGCCGGAGCGCGGGGCGGCCACGCTCTGCAGGGTGGTGCCGCGCTCGTAGGGCGCGAGAGGAGCGGGGGGCGCCTTGCGGGAGACGGCGACGGGCGCCTCGCCGGTGCCGGCGGCGTGCGCCCCGCCCGCGTCGGCGGCGTGTGCCTCGGAGTCGGGCCGCAGGGCGTAGCCGATGCCCGCGGACAGGGTCACCGCCCCGGTGGCGGCGAGGAGGGTACGGCGGTTCATGGCAGCGGCGGTGGCGACAGAGCGTATGCGCGACATGGCGCGATCTCCCCGAGTGCGAACGCGTCGGCAGTGGTCGCGGGGGGCTCGTTGCGGTAACTCCCCGCTCATACTGGATCGTTGGCACCCGGGGTGACCTGGACGTTAACTCGACGGCAACGCCCGACACCGATCACCGTACGTGGATCTTGGACTACCCTGCGCGTCCATGGAGCTCTCCCCGGACGGCCGGGAGGCGGTCACTCCGTGTTCATCTTCCGGGGTAGTGAACCGGGATCGCGGTCGGACGCGGCCCGGCCCGCGGGCCGCGTCGTACGCCCGGTCGCCGGTCGTTCGCGCCAGAGCTCCAGGGCCGTGTCGACCAGTCCGACCCGTTCGAGCGACGGCACCTCGTCGAGGGGGTACCAGGCCGCCATGTCGGTGGAGCCGTCCGTCTCGTGACGGAGCTCACCGCCGGTGATCCGGGCCTCGTAGACGATCCGGAGGCCGTGGAAGTCGGTGGCGCCGCCCATCCGGCGCGGGTGGGTGCGCAGCTGGGAGTCGATACCGAGCAGTGCGACCGGTTCGACGGCGTACCCCGTCTCCTCGTCGACCTCACGGACGACGGTGTCGTACGGGTCCTCGCCGTGGTCCATGCCACCGCCCGGCAGGGTCCACCGTCTGGTCCCGTCGCCGGCGACCCACCGGGCCAACAGCATCTGCCCGTCCCGCACGCATACGGCGTAGGCCGCCACCCTCAACTGCTTCGGCATGCCCAGACGTTACGGCAGGGAGGGGTTGGCGGGAGAGTATTCGGGCGGTGACCAGCGCAGGGGGCTGCCGGCGGGTGTCTCGACGACCTCGGTGACGGTGAGGCGCACCGTGCGCTCCCCGTCCGGGGCGTACCGCGCGCGGGCCGTTCCGGTGAGCCGCAGCACCGTTCCCGACGTCCAGTCCAGGAAGAGCAGGCCGGCCCGCGGGTCCTCCTCCAGGTTGCCGAGGGTCAGGAACATGGCGTTGCCGGGGTAGTCGCGCCAGCGCAGTTCGGACGGGCCGTCGGCGTGGACGAAGCCCGGGTTGCCGCCCCGGTGGCTGGCTTCGGCGCCGTGCGCGTGGACGGTGGCCACGAAGAAGGTGTCGGCCGCCTCGACGAGGGCGCGCTGCCGGGGCGAGAGCCGGTCGGACCGGAGGGCCTCGCCCGGCCGGCGTTCGACCGTCTCGTAGGACTCCCTGCGCTGGAGGTACTTCGGGCAGTTGGCGAAGACCCGGTCGGCCTCCACCGCGAACCCGCGGGCGGTGGGCCGGGACCGGCCGTTCAGGCGCATCCGGCGGCGGGTGCGCGGGTCGAGGGCGATCGTGCCGACGGGGGTGCCCTCGGCGGCGAGCGCGGCGGCGAGGGGGTCGCCCTCGCCGGGCCGGCCGGTGACCGAGATCTGCCGGACGCCGGTGGCCCGTACGAAGCCGGGCGGGCCCGTGAGCAGCGTGGCCCACACCGCGCCGGTGGCCGGGTCGGCCGCACCGGCCACCAGCATCGGCTGCTGTTCGAGGAAGGCGGCCGCCACCGGGCGGATGCCCTGGCCGACCGCCTGTCCCACGTGGTCGGCGAGATCACGCACGCCGACCCGGTCCTGTACGGCGCGCGAGCCGGAGTGGTAGGTCATCTCGCCCTCCGTCTAGAAGAAACCGCAGGTCGGAGTGGACTCGGACGGTGCGGGTGCCCCTTCGGCGCCGGTCGGGGCGTAGATCTCCAGCCGGGTGCCGTCCGGGTCGTGGAAGAAGATGCCGCCGGACGCCGAGCCCTCGCGGTGGGCGACCACGCCCTCGTGGGCGAACGTGACCCCTTGGCCACGCAGGGCCGTCTCGTACGTCCTGACCTGGTCGATCGAGTCCACTTCGAGGGCGAGGTGGTGGAGGCCGGCGCGGTCGTCGCCGTACGGTCCCCGCGCCTGCTGCCAGAGCGTGAGGACGGGACCGCCGCCCCCGTCCGCGGACCCCAGGAACGCGTATCTGCGCTCGCCGTCCTTGCCCTCGGTGAGGAGGGCGAAGCCGAGCACGTCCCGGTAGAAGGCGAGCGAGCGGTCGAGGTCCGTGACGTTCAGGCCGACATGGCCGGTGCGCGGTGTCATGAATGTCCTCCGGGACGGCGGTGACCCCCACATCGGGGCTAACCTCTCTAAGTGAGGTTAAGGGTTAGAGTGGATAACGTCAACCAGTCATCTACTCTTGAACGGTTAGCCGCCGAAGGGAGCACCACCGTGTCCGCCGTCACCGACCCCCGCCCCCTCACCGGGGAGCCGCTCGCCCTCGACCTGCTCAACACCCGGTGGAACAGCGAGGGGGTGCCCCAGGACCTGCTCACGGACACCGAGGGCCTGGCGGTGTGGCTGGCCGCCAACGGGCTCGACCTCCCGGCCGACGAGACCGCGCTGCGCCACACCCTCCAGGCACGCGACGCCCTGCGCGCGGTGGTGGACGGGTTCCTGCGGGAGAGGCGGGAGGGGACCGGCGGGGCGCCCCTGACGGGGGCGGAGCGGGTCGACGCCGTCCTCGCGCACGGGCGGATCAGGGTCACCCTGACACCCGAGGGGCCGGGCGAGCGCGCCGAGTTCGAGGACCCGGCGTGGGGGCCCGGCTGGCTCGCCGCGCGCAACCTCCTGGAACTGCTGGGCGGTTCCCCGGACCGCATCCGTCACTGCGCCCACGAGACCTGCGTCCTGCACTTCCTCGACACCTCGCGCAACGGCACCCGCCGCTGGTGCTCGATGGCGGGGTGCGGTAACCGGGCGAAGGCGTCCCGGCACTACGCGCGCACGAAAGTGGGCTGAGCCGGCGTCCGGGGGGTCCGAGGCGTCCGTCATGTCCGGCCATACCGCGCTATCACCGGCGTGACGTATGGCGGAAGTACGCCATGCTTCCATCCCGTCACGGTCAACTCTCCCCAAATAACTGTCCCTTGGGTAAAGCTGAGCGGTCATCCGGGTTCACATACCGGACTGATGTGATCGCGTCCCGCAGGAACGTCGGGACCGGTCACTCCACGCTCGTTCCTTTACCTACAAGGGATGCCGATGACCCTCGACCCCCAGCGCGCCCCACTGTCGGGCGCGAGACGCGTGGTCCGCATAGCCGTGGCCGCCGGCCTGGTGGCCGCGCTCTCCGCGGCCGGACCGATACCCATGGCCCTCGCCGCGGACCACGCACCCGCCGCCACGCCCGACCCGGGCACCAAGTCCGCGAGCGCCAAGCTCGGTTCGGACGACGCGGCCCTCCTCGCCGAGGCCAAGACCGACGGCACCAAGAACGTCACGATGATGGTCGCCACCGCGCCCGGCCAGACCGAGCAGGTCGCCCGGCAGCTGGACGCCGTCCAGGGCGGTCTCGTCGGCCGGACCTTCGACAAGGTCGGCTACGTCCGGGCCACCGTCCCGACCACGAAGGCGGACGCGGCCATCGCCGCCGCCGCCAAGCTCTCCTCGGTGCACGGCATCGACCTGCGCCAGGACATCGCGCTGGACGACCCGACCCCGGGCGCGGACACCGCCAAGGGCGCCGGCAGGGCCCACGGCACGGTCACCCGCTCCGCCCCGAACAAGAACACCCCCGCCGAGAACCCGTACAACCCGTCCTTCGAGACGGGCGCCGTCGACTTCGTGAAGAAGAACCCGAAGGCGGACGGCCGCGGTGTCACCATCGGCATCCTCGACTCGGGCGTGGACCTGGGCCACCCCGCGCTGCAGAAGACCACCACCGGCGAGCGCAAGATCGTCGACTGGGTCACGTCCACCGACCCGGTCAACGACGGCGACGGCAGCTGGCGGCGGATGACCAGCGCGGTCGCGGGCCCGTCCTTCCCCATCACGACGGCCAGCCAGGGCACCGAGACCTTCAAGGCCCCCGCCGGCGCCTACAAGTTCAACTACATGTACGAGTCGGCCACCGCGGGCGGCGACGAAGCGGGAGACCTGAACCGCGACGGCGACACCACCGACGCCTGGGGCGTGCTCTACGACCCGGCCTCCGGGACCGTGCGGGTCGACGCGAACGACAACCTCGACTTCACCGACGACGCGCCGATGAAGCCGTACAAGGACGGTTTCCAGGTCGGCTACTTCGGCAAGGACAACCCGGCGACCGACGTCGTCGAGCGCATCCCGTTCGTCGTCGAGATCCGCAAGGACGTGGTCTACGACGCGGCCGGCTCCAAGGCCGACTACGTCAACATCGGCGTCATCTCCAGCGAGCACGGCACGCACGTCGCGGGCATCACCTCCGCGAACGGCCTGTTCGGCGGCAGGATGAACGGCGCCGCCCCCGGCGCGAAGATCGTCTCGTCCCGTGCCTGCGTCTTCGGCCCCGGCTGCACCAACATCGCGCTCACCGAGGGCATGATCGACCTCGTCGTCAACCGCGGCGTCGACATCGTCAACATGTCCATCGGCGGCCTGCCCGCGCTGAACGACGGCAACAACGCGCGCTCCGAGCTCTACACGCGTCTCATCGACACCTACGGCGTCCAGCTGGTGATCTCCGCGGGCAACTCCGGCCCCGGTGCCAACACCATCGGTGACCCCGGCCTCGCCGACAAGGTCATCTCGGTCGGCGCGTCCATCTCCAAGGAGACCTGGGCCGCCAACTACGGCTCGGTCGTGGAGAAGAAGTACGCGATGATGCCGTTCTCCTCGCGCGGTCCGCGTGAGGACGGCGGCTTCACGCCGACGCTGACGGCGCCCGGCGCCTCGATCAACACCACCCAGACCTGGCTGCCGGGCTCCCCGGTCGCCGAGTCGGGCTACACCCTGCCGGCCGGCTACTCGATGCTCCAGGGCACCTCGATGGCGTCCCCGCAGGCCGCGGGCGCGTCCGCGCTGCTGCTGAGCGCCGCCAAGCAGAGGGGCATCGCCCTGACGCCCGCCGACCTGCGCACCGCCCTCACCTCGACCGCCGACCACATCAGGGGTGTGCAGGCGTACGAGGAGGGCGCGGGCCTCATCGACATCGTGGACGCGTGGAAGGCCATCAGGGACGACGCGACCGCCCACGAGTACACGGTCAAGGCCCCCGTCGACACCGCGATCGACTACGCGCTGAAGACCCCCGGATTCGGCACCGGCCTGTACGACCGCGAGGGCGGTCTCAAGGCCGGCGTGAAGAAGACCTACGAGATCACCGTCACCCGTACCTCCGGTCCGGACCGGGCGATCCGCCACGAACTGCACTTCGAGAACAACGCCGGTGACACCTTCAGGATCGTCGGCTCCGACGAGGTGCGGCTCGAACTGAACAAGCCGGTCACCGTCAAGGTCTCCGCGAAGGCCTCCTCGGCCGGCATCAAGAGCGCGATCCTCGAACTCGACGACCCGCGGACCGAGGGCGTCGACCGGCAGATCCTGACCACGGTCGTGGTCTCGACGCCGCTCAAGTACGCGTTCTCCGACTCGGGTTCGGTGCAGCGCGACAGCACGCGGTCGTACTTCCTGACCGTGCCTGAGGGCGCCAGGAGCCTCGAGGTCGCCATCGGCGGACTGAAGGGCCTGAGCCAGACCCGGTTCATCTCCATCCACCCGTACGGTGTCCCGGTCGAGGACACCGGCACGCCGTACTGCTACAGCAACTACCCGAACACCAACGGCTGCAAGCCCGACGTGCGTGCGTACGCGGACCCGCAGCCCGGTGTCTGGGAGGTCGAGGTCGAGGCGCGCCGCACGTCGCCGCTGCTCGACAACCCGTACAAGCTGGAGGCCACCGTGCTCGGTGTGGCCTTCGACCCGGAGACCGTGACCGTGCCCGAGGCCAAGGTGGGCACCCCCGTCACCGCCTCCTGGAAGGTGACGAACCAGTTCGCCGCGATCGACGGCAAGCTGCGGGGCGGCCCGCTCGGCTCCTCGAAGACGGACCGGCCGACCATCGCCCAGAACGCCACCCAGACCACCACGGTCGACGTGCCCGCGGGCGCCGCCTCGCTGGACGTCGCCATCGGCAACGTCTCCGACACCGCCGCCGACCTCGACCTGACGGTGTACGACTCCACCGGCAAGCAGGTCGCCCAGTCCGCGGACGGCGACTCGGAGGAGGCGGTCTCCATCCCCAGCCCGGCCGCCGGCACGTACACCATCGAGGTCGCGGGCTACTCGGTCCCGTCGGGCTCGACCGCGTACGACTACCGTGACGTCTTCTTCTCGTCCGCGCTCGGCACGGTCGGCGTCGACGCGTCCGCGCCGGTGAAGCTCGCCACGGGCGGCACGGCGACGGTGTCCGGCACGGTCACCGCCCTGGCACCGGCCCCCGAGGGCCGCGAGTTCTTCGGCCAGGTACAGCTGGTGAACGCCCGTGGCACCGCCGCGGGCCTCGCCAACGTGAAGATCGAGAAGGTCACGCCGTAACGCGTGAGCACCCGAGGGGGCGGGCGTCCGGAGTTCCGGGCGCCCGCCCCTTTCCCGTGCGCGGGCGGGGCCCCGCGGGCGAGGCCGTCATTCGCAGGCGAGGCCACGGGAGGCGGGCAGCGCCTTGAGGATCCACTCCCGGTCGCGGGCGATGTCCTTCTCCCCCGTCGTCCACCGGTCGGGGGTCACCGCACCCCGCCGGATGCCGACCAGCACGTGCTCACCCCGCCGCGGGGCCGCCTCCTCCCGGTCCACCAGGAAGGTGACCCGCCGCTTCGCCTGCGCCGGCTTGTAGAACCGGGTCACGTCGAGCGTGATCCGGTCCCGCCCGGTGCCCGGGACAGGCTCGATCGCGGCGATCTCGCCCTCGGCCAGCAGCCGGGAGCAGGCGAGGTAGCCGGGGGCGCTGAGCGAGGCCGAGCCGCTCGCGCCGTCCGCCGACTTCGCCCCGTCGGCCGCCGCCGACGACTTCGAGTCCGCGCCCCCGGCGCCCTGCGCGATCAGCCAGCCCATGCCGACGACCATCGAGGCGACGACGGCCGCGGCGAGAGTGCCCAGGGCGACCGCTAGGGGCCGGCGGCCCCGCTTCCTCGGCGCCCCCGCCGGACGGCGCGGACGCTGCCTGGGAACCCGTACGGGCCTCGTCTCCTCCCCCGCCTCCGCCAGCGCGCCCCCGATGGCCGCCAGCTGCTCGCGCAGCAGCGTCAGGTCCGCGACCGCCGACCGGTGCTCCGCCACCGCGTCCGGGTCGTCATGGGCCCCGTCGGGCAGCGGTTCACCCGTGATCGCGGCCCACAGCGCGTCCGCTGCCGCACTGTCCTCGTGCTCGGCGTACCCGGCCACGTCACACCACCTCGTCCTCGTGCAGGCGGGCGCGCAGGGCACGGACCGCCGAGTGCAGCCTGCTCTTGACCGTGCCCTCCGGGATGCCGAGCTCCTCGGCTATCCCGCGCACGGAGAGATCGGCGTAGAAACGCAGCACGAGGACCTGCCGCTGCGCGTCGGGCAGGTCGTCCAGCCCCTGCGCCACGGCCAGCGAGAGCACGCTGGAGTCCTCGCCCGAGGGGTGCTCCAGCTGCCGGAGCCCCGCCAGCCGCTCCCCGAGCCGCTGCTGGCGGTGCTTGGCCCGGTGCCAGTCCATCGCCAGGTTCGAGGCGACGACCGCCGCCCACGCGGACACGTCACGCGGTGCCTCGTCCCCCTTCGCGGCGCGCTCCAGCAACCGCAGGCGGACCTGCTGCACCCCGTCCGGCAGGTCCGCCTGCGGTACCCCGCCGAGCGCGAGCACCGCCCGCACCCGGCGTTCCTGCGCCGCGTCCAGCGGGTCGTCCACCCCCTGGGCACTGCGTGTCCTTCTGCGCAGCACAGCTGCCCTCCCCTCCCGCGTTTCCCCTACGACGCCGGTGCGGGCCGAAACGTTCGGCCGCGGGCCGGCGAGCCGCACCGAGTCGTACGTCACACCGGCCCGGGACCGGAGGGACGCGAGCACCGTACGGCTTGCGGTTGCCGGGGTCCGCCGGCCGGTTTTCTTCCGGCGGCCGCGTGCGGGCCGCGTCCCACTCCTCGAACGGCGCGGGCAAAGGATTGGACACAACGGCACGGGTCAGACGCATGATGGAAGCGCTGGACCACGTAGAACGCACGCAAAGGGAGTCGCCGTGAGGGTCGGAATCGTCGGAGCCACCGGTCAGGTCGGCACGGTCATGCGCAGGATCCTGGTCGAGCGGGACTTCCCGGTCACGGAGCTGCGCCTGTTCGCCTCGGCCCGCTCGGCCGGCACGGTGCTGGACGGCGTGACGGTGGAGGACGCGACGACGGCCGACTACTCCGGTCTGGACATCGTCCTCTTCTCGGCGGGCGGCTCGACCTCCAGGGCACTGGCCGAGAAGGTCGCCGCGCAGGGCGCCGTCGTGATCGACAACTCCTCCGCCTGGCGCAAGGACCCGGACGTACCCCTGGTGGTCTCCGAGGTGAACCCGCACGCGATCGCCGACCGCCCCAAGGGCATCATCGCGAACCCGAACTGCACGACGATGGCCGCGATGCCCGTCCTGCGGCCGCTGCACGACGAGGCGGGTCTCGAGGCGCTCGTCGTCGCCACCTACCAGGCCGTCTCCGGATCCGGTCTCGCGGGCGTGGCCGAGCTGCACGGCCAGGCGCTGAAGGTCGTCGCGGACGCCGACCGGCTGACCCACGACGGCGGGGCGGTCGACTTCCCCGAGCCGCAGGTCTACAAGCGGCCCATCGCCTTCAACGTGCTCCCGCTCGCCGGCTCGATCGTCGACGACGGTCTCCACGAGACGGACGAGGAGCAGAAGCTCCGCCACGAGTCCCGCAAGATCCTGGAGATCGCGGACCTCAAGGTCTCCGGCACCTGTGTCCGGGTCCCGGTCTTCTCCGGCCACTCGCTGCAGGTGAACGCCCGCTTCGAGCGCCCGATCACGGTGGAGCGCGCCACCGAGCTGCTGGCCGGCGCCCCGGGTGTCACCCTCTCCGAGATCCCGACCCCGCTGGAGGCCGCGGGCCAGGACGCGTCGTACGTCGGCCGCATCCGCGCCGACGAGACGGTCGAGCACGGTCTCGCCCTGTTCATCTCGAACGACAACCTCCGCAAGGGCGCCGCCCTGAACGCGGTGCAGATCGCGGAGCTGGTGGCGGCCGACCTCAAGGCCTGACCCCCACCGCGCACGCCCCCGGGGCGGTCACCATGTGGTGACCGCCCCTTCGCACACCCCGACCGCGCCTGCCCGCGGTGGTGCGCCGCCCCACCGGCGGCGCGCGCCCGGCACGCCCGGCGCACCAAGTATATTGATCAACCGTACGAGCCCGCCCCTGAGTGTAACCGGTACCCCGCCGGAGAG